>JAFUTK010000004.1 GCA_017471405.1 Ruminococcus sp. | reverse complement strand
GACCTTTGTTAGTGTGAAGAACTGAAAATGCGCCGCATATCACACCTTGTGGAATGCGAGCACCTACTGTCACAGCACGAACAAACTCCGGTCGCGGTGCGCAGACTACACTCCCGCACACACCCAAGCGACCAACGGGAGCGCAGCGTGAATTCGGTGGTGCACCGCGTGCACAAATTCCGATTTATCTTATCAGCTACCCAAACTCTCTAGCGCCTTATCAAACAGCTCAGAGCTGTCTCTGCCTTTTACCTCCGGAAGATAGAACACCTGCATACCCATACTCTCCAAGCCCTCATCGGTTTGCCGCCGGTTGAGATAGAGCTTCAAAAATGACTTCGCAGTTATCTTCGGATCATTACCCATAAGCTCAAAAGCCTTCTCCTTTGATATGAGCCGCCCCGAGCTGGGGAAATAGATCCCTCTGCACCCGGGATAAAGCTCAGGCATTGTATAGATATATCCTGCGAAAACCTCCGCACTTTCGCGCGGAGCCTGCCCCTCCCAGGTGTGCTTTGCGTCCCACCTTAATGATATCCCGCAGGAGGAAAGGATCTCCCTCCATTCGGGACAGCTTTGCTGAAACGTTTCCAGCTCCCGCCTGCCATAATGGGGGATATAGTCCCAGTCCCAGAAGGTGTTGATGACCTGTATGCTGGGAGAGCTCTCGAAGGAGCCGGTCCCTTCCTGTATGAATTTGATGCCGGTTATGTCTATTGCGCCTATATCTTTGTATTTAAAGGCAAACTCGCACCCCTCGCCGAAATGCTTCTTAAAAGTATCTAGGACTTACTCCCATTCTCTGATGGCACACTCTTCCTCAAACAGCAATTCGATATAAAATAGGTGCTCGTCCAGATGACGGTTGTGTTCAGGCTGCTCCTTCTCCGCCCACGATGTGAGTCAGTCAGCCTCTCTCCCCGAAGCAAACGCTCAGATATCTTAAGCAGCCGCTCCCTGCCGTATTCCTTGTCCTCGATGCCGAGACAGAGCTCCTTAGGTGAGAGCTCGAAAACTCCCAGCCCCACAGTTTGATAGTGCATCAGCTTCTCGTCATATGGAAATGCCGACACCTTGACATCAAGAAACAGCTCCAGCAGCTTGCCGATATCGTCTCCCTCACCGTTCAGCACCTCCTGAACTCTGTCACTGCTCACCTTGCCCCGGAGTTGGGAAAGCCCATCATCGTGTACCCCGGGAACAGAACGTGCATAAGCTTTACTATTGATAAAAATAGTCCGGACAGCATAGCGTAGTCCTTGCAGCCGAAGGTGGTGATTACAGCTGCGTTCAGTTTCAGCTTTCCATCATTTGAGGGAACAGTCTTTGTGAATATCTTGAAATCCGGGTGCTGCGTGTGTTTTGTCCCGTTATGCTCTATCTCATAGTCCCTTCCCACGCAGACAAAGCTTGAAAAGCTCTCATTTGAGCTTCTCACTGTCACATCTCCGACAATTTCCTTTACAGCCTTGATTATTTCCTCCGCCGGAGGAATGACCGGCTTGCCGTCAAAAAACAGATTCACTGTAAAGGGGGTTTTGTCAAGCAGCGGAGCCTTTCTTACCTTGATATTATCCATTATAATTATACCTTTCTCCTTGCGACGTAAACGACACGCTCCGACTTGTCCTTTACCGGCTCATCGGAGTAGCCGTCGTAGCAGGCCAGCAGCTCCATTCCGGCCTCAGCCAGCCATTTTTTTATGTCGCCGTCAGACCAGAGCCTTTCGGTAAAGCTCTCGGAGTATCGGTCGTATGCGCCGTCCTCCCGCTTGTCGAAGATGTCCAGAAAGATATCCACCGAGCCGTCAGCCTCGTTGTATTGATTTTGCCACGCACAGAAGAAATCCTCCATATCGTAGGTGTAGGCGTTCTGTGCCAGCAGCTCCCGGTGCTTGTATTCGGTGTTCACATCGAAGATGAAGAGACCGTCCGGGTAGGCGAACAGCGCCACCCGCTCGAATACCTTTTTAACAGCCGCCTCGTCAGGCAGATGATTGATTGAATCCAGCGTGCATACGGTTACGTCTATGGTCCCGTACATATCCAGCGCGGTCATCTCCTGACAGAGATACTGTATTGGCAGGCAGCTCTCGAATTTCTTGTCGAGGGCAATGCCCAGCATCTGCTGGGAGGCGTCCGTTCCGATAACGTCAAAGCCACGGCGGGCCATTTCCTCGCAAAGAGAGCCGGTGCCGCAGGCAAGGTCAAGAAGAATCTCCTCGCGCCCGCCGAACCTGCGGACATACCTCACCACTGCATCGGCTATCTCACCGTAATTGACATTCTCCGTCAGACGGTCATAAAACCACGCAAAGGAGCCGTAACCGCTCATTGTTCCTTTTTCTTTTCGTTGAGACGGTCGAACACTATGTTGTATCCGCCGCTGCCGTCGTAGGATATGGAGCGGTTCACGCGGCTGATAGTAGCGGTGGAGGCGCCGGTCTCTGCCACAATGTCGCTGTAAACGTGATTCTCCATCAAAAGCTTTGCCACCTGAAATCTCTGGGAGAGCGCCTTAAGCTCGGGTATAGTGCAGAGGTCCTTGAAGAACAGCCTGCACTCCTCAACAGTCTCCAGCTGTAAAATAGCCTCATAGAGGTCGTCAAGGTTCCTGATTTCCAGCTTTTCTTTCATATTTATCGTCCTTTCCTTGTCCCGGAGAGAGAGCCTCCGGGGTCGTTGTCATAATGTAAAGTGCTAAATCTATTTATAGTTTAACACACTGAACCGGAAAAGTAAAGAGGTAAAACGAAATTTTTTGGACTGTAATGTGATAGGAAAACGAAATATTTCAAAAAACTATAGCTTTTTGCAGAAAAGTGTGTTATAATATGTTCTGTAAGCCTAAAGGCAGAATTTTCCTCTGCCCTTGGCAGACCTCTATTATGACAGGAGGCTTGAATATGGGAAAGTATGACGGCAGCAAATGCCTTATCTGCGGCGAAGCCTTCAAGGACGCCGACGATGTTGTGGTGTGCCCCGACTGCGGCACCCCCTACCACCGCAGCTGCTACCTCGAGGAGGGGCGCTGCATCAATACAGAGCTTCACGAAAACGGCAGCTTTTGGGAGCCGGAGCTTGAGGCTAAAGCTCAGCAGGCAGCCTCCGGCGAGGGCGAGCCTATTAGATGCGCCCGCTGCGGACAGGAAAATCCTCCGGAGGGACTTTTCTGCAACAAGTGCGGTCTCCCGCTGACAGGGGAGTCTCTCAATCAGCAGAGAAGCTTCAATGAAAACACCGCCCACAATTACAATGACCCCGGGCAAGGCTACGGCCAGCCCAATATGAATGCCTTCGGACCCGGTGCAGTACGTTTCGACCAGGATTCGGATATCGACGGCGTCAAGCTGGGAGACTATGCCAGATATGTGGGCAAGAACCAGTTTTCCTTCCTGACCAACTTTATCCGCTTCGGCAAGTACGGCGGAAAAGCCAGCCTTAACTTCTGTGCACTGATATTCCCTCAGTACTGGTTCTTCTACCGCAAAATGCCGGTAATCGGCGCTATCTATCTGGTGCTGAGCGTGGCGCTCTCCATTCCTACTATAATGGTAATGTCCGCCGCGGGGTATCTGCCGGAGATAGCCTTTGTAACCGAGACCTTTTTAAAGAGCAACGATTTTAACCTAATGCTCAACCTCACATCTTCGCTGATGATGGCTATGCAGTGTATCTCCGCAATATTCGCCAACTACTGGTACTATAAGCAGGCGCGCCGGCAGATAACCGAGATACGCAGTGAGGAAAGCGGGGTTCTTGAAGAGGGCACAGAGGAGGCTGTAAGGCTCAGGATATCCGGAAAGGGAGGAACCTCCTTCCCTGCATTCCTGATGGCGGTGCTCATTTCAAATGCTCTTGTAGTTCTGACTGTGTTCCTGATGAACAAGCTCTGAATTTACAAAAAGTTTACAATCACCGCCGGACATCATCTGTTGACAAAATATGCCGGGCGTGATATAATTATTGAGTTATCCTTGCTTGTACTGTGAGTGCAGGCGTAATCCAGAAGGAGGTGTAAGAAATGGCAAAGATCAAAGAAACTTACGAGGCTGTTGTTGTTTTCAGCTCAAAGCTCGGCGAGGAGGCTGTAGGTGCTCTCGTTACCAAGTTTGACGAGCTCATCAAGGCTAACACTGAGAACGTTGAGGTGAACGACTGGGGCAAGCGTAAGCTCGCTTATGCTATCAATTACGAAACTGAAGGCAACTACGTTCTGTGGAATTTCACTTCCGCTCCCGAGTTCCCCGCAGAGCTCGAGCGTGTACTTGGCATCACAGACGGTGTGCTTCGTTTCCTGATCACCATCAAGTGAGCAAAACGGCACAAACCAAATCAAACGAACAATGGGTATTTTTGTTGAAACAATGAAAGAGGGTTATTGAACATGCTGAACAGAGTTATTTTAATGGGTAGGATCGCACAGGATCTTGAACTTAAGCAGACACCACAGGGCGTCAGTGTCCTTTCGTTCTCGATTGCCGTTGACAGAAATTTCGTAAAACAGGGCGAAGAGCGTCAGGCCGATTTCATCGACTGTGTCGCTTGGAGACAGCAGGCGGAATTCATCAATAGGTACTTCGGAAAGGGCAGAATGATCGCTATCGAAGGAAATTTGAGAAAACGTGTCTATGAAGATAGGAACGGCGTTAAGCACTATGTGACCGAGGTTTATGTTGACAGTGTTTCTTTCACAGGTGAAAGAGCACAGCAGGGCGGCGGTCAGGGCGGATACCCCCAGAATAACTACGGCGGCGGCTACCAGAACAATGGCGGCTACGGCGGCGGATATCAGCAGAATCAGGGATATCAGAATCCCGCACCCGCACAGACCCCTCCTCCCTCGGCACCTGCTGGCGGAGACCTCAATATCGGCGATATGGCTGAGTTTGAGGGAGGCGTTCTGAGCGACGACGAGGGAGTTCCTTTCTGATCTCAACTCTCGTTTGCCCAACAGCAAATTTTAAGTAAGGAGGATCTTTATCATGGAGAGAACCGGCAGACCTGTAAAGAGAGGTCGCAAGAAGGTTTGTATGTTCTGTGTTGACAGAGCTGAAAAAATTGATTATAAGGATATCGCTAAGCTCCGCAAGTGCATGACAGAGAGAGCAAAAATTCTCCCTCGCCGTGTTACAGGCACCTGCGCATATCATCAGAGAGAGCTGACCGGAGCTATCAAGAGAGCCCGTCATCTTGCTCTTCTGCCCTATGTTGCAGATTAAGAATTGAGCTTTTATAAGAGTATCCTTGAAAAAGGATACTCTTTTTTCATCTGTAATAATTTACTGCTTGAAAATATACTACCGATATGGTATAATATAAACAGACAAGAGACAGCTCTGCTAACCGAGGGGGCTCCCCCGGTGAAGGAGCATAAACCGAACAAAAGAAAACCTAACAGACAAACAGAAAGGAGCGGTCACTATGATCAATAATCGCGTCGGAGTAGGAAACGGCGAGAATATGCTTTGCGTCCCTGTAAGGGACCTGGTGGTGTACCCCAATATGGTGGTGCATTTCGATGTAGGCAGATCTGCCTCAGTCAAGGCTGTAAAGGACGCTATGAGAAACGGCGAGCTGGTCTTTCTGGTAGCTCAGAAGGATTCCTCGGTAGAGGAGCCGGAGCTAAGAGACGTTTTTCGCGTGGGAACGCTTGCTTCGGTAAAGCAGATAATCAAGACCCCCGGCGGCGTTTACCGCTGCCTCGTTGAGGGCAAGCAGAAGGCAAGGCTGACGGCTCTGAAAAAGTCATCGGGCGTTTACCTTGCAGATATCAAGGCTTTGCCAAATTATTCCCGCGAGCGACTTGACGACAGGGAAGCCGATGCCGCTGTAAGAGAGCTTAAAAATGTGTTCACCGGATATTCTCAGCTGGTGCCGAGGATGCCTAAGGAGCTCTATAACGAGATACTCGGAGCTGATACTCCGGTCAAGATATTTGAAGCTGCTGCCTTCAATCTTATGCTGTCCTTCTCGGATAAGCAGCAGCTGCTGGAGATTCCCACCGCCGGCGAAAAGGTGGTCTACCTCATAACCGCCCTCACCAGAGAGGTTGAGGTAATGTCTTTGGAGCAGCAGATACATGAGCAGGTACACAAGAATCTTGACAGAGGCCAGAGGGAGTATTATATCCGCGAGCAGATAAGAGTGCTCCAAAAGGAGCTGGGAGAGTCCGACGGCTTCGGCGGCGACGACCTCACCACTCTTGAGGATAAGATAGACGCCCTCTCTGGTACAGGCGCTGAGGAGGCCAAGGAGAAGCTGACAGCCGAGCTGAACAGACTAAAGCAGCTCCCCGCAGGCTCTCAGGAGGGCGCCGTTATCAGAACCTATATCGACACTGTACTTTCTCTGCCTTGGAATGAGCGCACCGAGGATAATACCGATATCGCCCTGGCCGCAAAAATGCTGGACGAGGACCATTACGGCATGAAGCGCGTCAAGGACAGGATAGTTGAGAATTTATCGGTGTTAAAGCTTACCGGCGGCACAAAGGGACAGATAATCTGCCTCTACGGACCTCCCGGAGTAGGTAAGACCTCTGTGGGAAAGTCCATAGCCAGAGCTCTGGGCAGAAAGTATGTCAGGGTATCTCTGGGCGGCATCCACGACGAGAGCGATATCCGCGGCCACAGAAAGACCTACGTTGGAGCTATGCCCGGACGCATCATCAACGCCCTCATCAAGGCCGGAACGGTCAACCCCGTAATGCTCCTTGACGAGATAGACAAGATGGGTAATTCCTTCCATGGCGACCCCGCCTCCGCTATGCTGGAGGTGCTGGACTCCGAGCAGAATGTTGCTTTCAGAGACCACTACATCGAGCTGCCAACCGACCTTTCGCAGGTAATGTTCATAACCACAGCCAATAGCCTTGACACCATCGCTCCTCCGCTGCTGGACAGAATGGAGGTCATCGAGCTTTCCAGCTATACAAGAGAAGAGAAGTTCGAGATCGCTAAGCGCCACCTTATCCCCAAGCAGCTGAAAGAGAACGGCCTTAAGGCCTCGCAGCTGCGTATAGCCGACGACGCCGTATATGCCCTTATCGACAGCTACACCCGGGAAGCGGGCGTCAGAAAGCTGGAGCGGAGCATCGCCTCCCTCTGCCGCAAGGCAGCCAGAAAGCTCACCGAGGGCACAGCTAAGAGAGTTACCGTCAAGGGCTCCAATATTACCGAATTTCTCGGGCATAAGAAGTATCTCGATGACGACGTTTCCAAGAAGGACGAGGTGGGCCTTGTCAACGGCCTCGCCTGGACTTCCGTTGGCGGCGTGATAATGCCTCTCGAGGTCCTTGTTCTGGACGGCAAGGGCAAGATAGAGCTAACAGGCTCTCTGGGCGATGTTATGAAGGAGTCCGCAAGGATAGCAGTAAGCCTTGCCAGAAAGCTTTCAGATAAGTATGGCATCTCTCCAGACTTCTACGAAAAGAAGGACCTGCATATCCATGCCCCCGAGGGCGCAGTCCCCAAGGACGGCCCCTCCGCCGGTGTTACTATGACTACAGCCCTCATCTCCGCTTTGAGCGGAATTCCCGTAAGGGGCGACGTCGCTATGACAGGCGAGATAACCCTCCGGGGCAAGGTGCTGCCCATAGGCGGCCTGCGGGAAAAGACTATGGCGGCCTACAAGGCAGGTATGAAGACCGTCATCGTCCCCAAGGACAATCAGGGCGACCTTGACGAAATCGACGATACCGTAAAGCTGGGGCTTGAGTTCGTCTTTGCTGAGACTATCGAGGACGTTCTCGAAACAGCACTTGCACAGGCACCTAAAAAGCCCAGAGCGGATATCCCCTATGAGCTTGTGAAGAAGCCGGTGCGTCGGGCGAAGAAAGCGTCGGTGTAAAATGAACTGGAACAATGCGGAATTTTTCACCTCCTTCGGCAGCCTTTCACAGCTGCCGGAGGCAGACCGCCCGGAGATAGCCTTCTCCGGCAGGTCGAATGTGGGCAAATCCTCGCTGATAAATAAGCTGATAAACCGCAAGGCACTAGCAAGGGTCAGCTCTATGCCTGGCAAGACCGTTACTATCAACTTCTATAAGCTGGATGACATCTATCTTGCCGACCTTCCCGGCTACGGCTACGCCAAGACCGCAAAGGGCTTGAAGCGCAGCTGGAGCGATCTCATCGGCGGCTATCTCGCCTCCGACAGAGAGATAGACTTGGTGCTGCAGCTCATAGATATCCGTCACGCCCCCTCGGCTGACGATATCCAGATGATAAACTTTCTCATCGACAGCGAGCTGCCTTTTATAATAGTGTTCACCAAAGCCGACAAGCTTGGAGCAAACGCCCGCAAGGAGCGTATGAAGGCCTTTGCCGAGGAAATACCCCAGTTTGAGGATATCGTGACCGTTGAGTTCTCCTCCGTAACAGGGGAGAGCAGAGACAGGCTCCGGGAGCTGATAGAGTCAGCCGTTGAGCCGGAAGAGTAAATGCTTATCCGCGTCGGATAATTTGCGCAAAAAAACACCCGCCACAAAGGCGGGTGTTTTTATATGTCTTATTACTTGAAATATCTGTCGTACAGACCCTTGAAGCCGCAGCCGTGACGAGCCTCGTCCTTGCACATCTCATGAACGGTGTCGTGGATAGCATCGTAGCCCAGCTCCTTGGCGCGGGTAGCTAGCTTCTTCTTGTCAGCGCAGGCGCCGTTCTCAGCCATATAGCGCATCTCAAGGTTCTTCTTGGTGGAGGGGGTAAGCACCTCACCCAGCAGCTCTGCGAACTTGGCAGCGTGCTCTGCTTCCTCCCAGGCAGCCTTCTCAAAGTAGAGACCAACCTCAGGATAACCCTCTCTGTATGCAACTCTTGCCATAGCCAGATACATACCTACTTCGCTGCACTCACCGCTGAAATTATGCTTGAGCTCCTCAACTACCCAGGGGTCGAGACCCTGTGCAACGCCCACCTTGTGCTCGTCAGCCCAGGTGATGCCCTCCGACTCCTCTACCTTGCTGAACTTCTCAGCTGGAGCCTTACATTGGGGGCAGAACTCGGGAGCAGCCTCGCCCTCGTAAATGTAGCCGCATATGGAGCAGATCCACTTTGTCATAATAATTACCTCCTTGTTATTAAGTAATACCCTATATGGTACTTCCTGTCTATAAATTATACCATATTTATCTGTCTTTGTCAACGCACTCTCTCTCCGAAAAAGCCGACCCGCTTTTATGCATTTTATACAATGGAAAAAACAGCCCCCGCAAATTGATCGCAGGGGCTGTATCAATTTATAGAGTTTTGGTTTTGCCGCTGACGTAGCTTAAAATAGTCAGCGCGTCTATCACATCGGCATAGCCGTTTCCGTCGATATCACCGGCCTTTACGGCATCAGATGAAAGGCTTTGCTTTCCGGCGGAGTAGTTAAGTATCGTCAGAGCGTCCACGACATCGACAATTCCGTCATTGTTGACATCTCCTTTGACGGCCTTAGGCTCCGGACGTGTTACCGTAACGGTGTAGGTGCGTTTCTCTCCGCTTTCTGCGGTTACGACCACCTCAACCTTGTTCTCTCCGTACTGTAGCTTCCAGGTTCCGTAGCCGACAGCCTTTGCATTGGCGTCCGCTGCCTTAGCCCAGACGGTGAGCTTGTCAACCGAGGAGTCCACCTCCAGCTTATACTCTGTCACATACGGCGAGAAGTTAGGGGAGTAGCTGTATCCCGGCAGCGTAAGCGATGCGAGCAGAGCATTGTCCGAGACAGTTACTCCGGGCTCCGGACAAGCCTTCTCAGGCATATTGTTGTAAATAGGTATTCTGAATTCGTGAGCCTGCTCATACACCTCGTCGGAATAAGCCCTGCGGATCATTGACGCCAGCGAAGCCGCTCCTGTAACGCAGGTCATATACTGATGATTGTAGTAGCCGTCGCCGCCGTCAATAACGTCGAACTTTTCAAGGTAGTAGGTGTCCTGACCCTTGCTGATGTATCCTTGAGCGATGTAAATTGCTCCGCCCACGATAGCCCTGTACTGATTTGTCCAGGGGAGGAGATACCTCTCATCGGTGCGCATAGCCCAGCGAGCACCCTGTTGACCAGCGGTGAGGGTCGCGGTGGCATAGGCCTGAATGTCAAGAAAGTTGAAGTAGTTCTCAAAGCCCTTTGCTGTACCAAGCGACTGCGGCGAGCCGTTGACTCCCTGCTCCAGTCTCACGCTTGTGGCCAGATGATAGGGAGAAACGCCGGAGATCTGAGCCGCCTCCATAAAGGTCTCGGTGTAGTTCTTCACCTCGCCAGTATCGGGACAGGTGTAATCTCCTGCCATAAAGGTCCCCTTGACAATGGCGGTGACCCCGTCTGCCTTGTGAACATCCGGGTCATAAGAAAGCCGCTCGAACATAAATACATTGTCGTCATCAAGGAAGTTGCGTGGGTCAAGATTGTAGGCTACCGTCTCGTCCGAGGCCTGCACCCACTTGTCTCCGTCCAGCCCATACCAGGTGCCGGTCTCAAAATCGTAGGCTCCCTTTTTCATTGACTTCCAAGAATCCGGTGAAGAGGTGTGAACAAGGGATTTTCCTAGAATTGTCTGATTATCCAGAACGTCGTGCCATTCCAGACCTGTTTCAATTGACTTGAACACCCACGCCGGGTGCTTCTCGTGCAGCTCGCGCAGCGCAGGCTTGTAGCTTTCGGGGAAATGCTCCGTCGTAAGCAGACGCTCAAATTCTGCATCGTATGCATTTGCCGTCTCAACCGGCAGCATAGGCAGCATCGAGAACGCCGCCGCAAAAGCCGTCAGCGCGGCAGTTATTCTTTTCATAAGGTATCACCTCTTCCTTTTCAAACTTTCGATAATAACATTATAGCCGCAGGGGAGGCTTTTGTCAACAGGATTTTTATTCATAAAAAATTTACAAAGGGAGATTTTTCGGATAATTGCAAAAATTACGATTTGGTTACAATATATATTGTGTCCCTGTCACCTCTATCGACAATATATTTGGTGATAAAACTTTGTTCGCCGCAAAATGTCCAAATTCTAGTACATATTTTATGCTATTTTGACAATTGCTTTTTAGATACAAGATTGTTATAATTTTAATACAAATGTAACCTTTGATAACAAAGTCGGTTTTTTAGGACATATATCAAAATGGTTTTTATATTTAACAAATGCATAAGGAGGTTTGATAGCTATGAGATTTAAGATCAACAAGCCACTGCTCTCTATCGCCACCGCCATAATGATGGTGACGTCAATGATATCAATGCTCGGCACATCTGCCGCTGCCGCTAACGAGATAACACTCTCTTGTGACAAGTCCTATGCCACCGAGGGGCAGCGCATTAATGTTACTGTCGGATATCTTCCCGGAGAGGTAGGCGCAGCAGGCTTCACTCTCAACCTGCACTTTGATAACTCTAAGCTCAATGTACATATCCCTACCGAGAACGAGACCGCAAAATATAATGTGGGCTCTGCATTCTCTGTGATAACCAATTATGATTACGCCCCCGGTGTAGTTCGCATTGTGGGTGCAGACCTGACAAGCTCGAACATCGCGTCAGCGACTTCTCTTTCTCTTGCCAGCTTTGATGTCAAGAATGGAACCACAGGAGATATCAATTTCTGGGTAGAGGTTGAGACTATGGTAAGCGCCTCAAATGGCAGCTTTGTCAATTCTGCTTTTTCGGCTACTGCATTAACTGTCAAGTCAGCCGAACCTGTCACCACCACAACCACTACCCCGACAACCACAACTACTACCACAACCACAACTACAGTGACTACTCCCGCCCCGGAGACTACTACTACGACTACGCCTGCAATCACCACTTCGGAAGCCGTAACAACAGTACCTCCCGAGACGACAACTACTACAACTACCCCGGTCACCACCACTCCCCCGGAGACTACAACTACTCCTGCTCCCGAGACTACAGCAGTTCAAACGGAGCCCGCAGCTCCCGTCACAACGGAAGTGACCACTACTCCTACAACAACTACTACGACCACAACCACAACAGCTGCTCCTGCTCCTGTTCCGGCAGAAACAGAGGAGCCCTCTGTTGAGGAGCCCGCCGCTGAAACACCTATCTTCGCATATCTCCAAGGCGGTACCGATTTCAACTCTGAGGAGGATATACATTATATAATCCCCGTATCCGAGTATGTCACCGACCGCGACAAGCACTATGATGTGAAGATCACCGTTCAGGCTACTGGCAACACCAACGCCGGCATCGGTATGATGCTGGATGGCAGCTATACAAAGCAGAATGAAAAGCTCCGCACTAAAGATGAAGAGGTCTGGACAGTCAAGGACATCGTCCCCTCACACCTCAACAGCGATATAGTCGTAGGACTGTATTATCTTAAAAACAACAGCGAATTCACTATTAATAATATAGTATTTGAGGAGGTCACCCCTGTCAACGCTCCCGCTGAGGAGATCGAAGAGCAGATACCCGAGTTCGTTGAGGTCCCCTCTGACAATGATGAAGAGATTCAGCTCCCGGAGACAGCTGATACTAACGCTGTCGATGATGAGGAGGCTGAGGCCCCTGCTGAGCAGGCAGATAACGATACTGAACCGGCGGAAACACCGGTTTCAGATATAGAGGGAGCAAACGGTCAGGCTGCCATAGGAGAGGAGCAGCCGGCCGTCCCGACTCCCGAAATTGACACAGCATCACCTGCAGCACCCGAAGACGTTGAAAACGCCGTCATAAGTGCTGCGGGAGAGGCTGCACAGCAGCCGGATTCAAACCCGGTTACCGGCTCCCATACCGGCAGGAATATAATCTTCCTGCTTTGCGGAGCAGAGATCCTCTGGTCACTGTTTGCCCTTATATTTAATAAGGTAAGCGACAGAAAAGGAAAATAATAAAGCCCTTAATAGTTTTACTACCCTTTATAACAACCCCTGAAAAAGCATACTCCCTTATTTGGGAGTATGCTTTTTCTCGTCAAGTCACTCCTCCGCTTGATGACACAAATGTGATAATTAGAAAAAAATTTCAAAAAGCTCTTGACAAATCTGGAAAAAGGGTATAAACTATAGTTAGCACTCGAGAAGTGTGAGTGCTAACACTCAAAAACATCAAGTGCTAACTCCGGAGGGAGGGAGAAGCATATGGACAGCCGTAAGCTGAAAATACTGACAGCCATAGTCGATGAATATATAACAACAGGCGAGCCTGTGGGCTCAAAGTCGATAATGGACCGCGTTCAGGCTTCCTCCGCAACTATCCGCAACGAGATGGCAGAGCTGGAAAAGCAGGGCTACCTCGAGCAGCCCCATACCTCCGCCGGAAGAGTTCCCACCTATAACGGCTTCAGGCTTTACGTTGACAGCCTTATGGAGAAGAACAAGCTCTCCGACGATGAGAAAAAACGGCTGGATTCAATGATACCAGCCTCCGCAGTCACTGAGGAGGAACTGGTAAACAGCGCGTCCCTTGCGCTGGCAGAGCTCACCAAATGTGCGGCGGTGGTCGCCAGCCAGACCCCGAAGTTCTCAATGATTTCAAAGGTCGAGGTAATACCCACCGGCAAAAGAATGTATGTTATCCTGATGATAGCCTCCAACGGCACCATCAAGAACAAGGTCTGCCGGCTGGAATTTGATCTGACAAACGAGCAGCTGGAATTCTTCGACAGCTTTATGCAGAAGAATTTGCAGGGTGTGGCGATTGATTCCCTTTCGGATAAGATGTTCGAGGATCTCACCGCAGCCCTCGGCTCGTATATGATGACGCTCTCGCCGCTGGTGGCGGAGCTTTTGGAGCTTTCAAAGGAGTTTACGTCTCAGGAGATATCTGTGGCGGGTGCCAACAATCTGCTCACCTGCAAGGATTTCGACCAGCACGAGATAATAAGCTTCCTTGACAATAAGCGTGAGATGATGCACTTTGTGAACGAGACCTTCTCGGGATTGCAGGTGCTGTTCTCACCGGAGAGCGACGGCTTTGTGATAAGCAATTCCTCGCTCATCGCAGCCCCCTTCTCAAAGGACGGCAGACAGATCGGTACGCTTGGACTTTTAGGCCCTATGAGGCTCGACTACGCGAAGTTCATTCCCTATCTGGAATACTTCTCCTCGCGTCTGACTGAGCTGCTCACCGACAGTGAGGAGGATAACGACAGTGAATAAGCAGGAAAGTGAGGCGGTTGAGTTGGCAGAGAATGAAGAAGAGAAGCTGACAGAAACGACCGAAGAGGCTCCTGAGGAAGAAACTCAGGAACAGACAGAGACCCCCGCAGAAAAAGCAGAACAAAAGAAAGAAGACGAACCCTCCGAGCCCTCGGAGGAGGAGAAGCTCAGAGCAGAGCTGGTCTCGGAAAAGGATAAGTACCTCCGTCTTATGGCGGAGTACGATAATTTCCGCAAGCGCAGCGCCAAGGAACGCTTAGAGCTCTCAGCACAGGTCAAGGGCGACACAGTTTCAGAGATACTCCCGCTGCTGGATAATTTCGAGCGTGCCCTGCAAACTGAAACGCAGGACACCGCCTACAAGCAGGGAGTAGAGATGATCTTCAAGCAGTTTTCCGATATGCTCAAAAAGCTGGGCGTCGAAAAGCTGGAGCTTGAAGGCAAGGAGTTCGACCCCAACCTTGCAATGGCAGTCAGCAGCATAGAAAACGACGAGCTGGGAGACAATATCATCGCACAGGTGCTGCAAAACGGCTATAAGATAGGCGATAAGGTAATACGCCACGCAATGGTAATAGTAGCGAACCCGTAAAACACCACGCCCACAGGGCAAGACAAAATAAGTAAATCCACTAAAGAAAGGTTGATAATTATGGCAAAGATTATAGGCATCGATCTCGGAACAACAAACTCCTGCGTAGCAGTTATGGAGGGCGGCGAGGCCGTCGTTATCCCTAACAGCGAGGGCGCAAGAACTACCCCTTCGGTAGTCGGCGTATCCAAGAACGGCGACAGACTGGTAGGTCAGGTAGCAAAGAGACAGGCAGTTACAAACTTCGATAACACAGTTATCTCCATTAAGAGACATATGGGCTCGGATTATAAGGCACAGATGGGCGGCAAGACCTATACCCCCCAGCAGATCTCCGCTATGATACTCCAGAAGCTCAAGGCCGACGCTGAGGCTTACCTCGGCGAGAAGGTAACAGAGGCTGTTATCACCGTTCCCGCATACTTCACCGACGCACAGCGTCAGGCTACCAAGGATGCCGGACAGATCGCTGGTCTGAATGTAAGACGTATCATTAACGAGCCTACCGCAGCTGCTCTTTCCTACGGTATTGATAAGGAAGAGGACCAGAAGGTAATGGTATACGACCTGGGCGGCGGTACCTTCGATGTTTCTATCATCGAGATGGGCGACGGCGTTACAGAGGTTCTGGCTACCGCCGGCAACAACCGCCTCGGCGGCGATGATTTCGACCAGAGGATCATCGACTGGATGGTAAGGGAATTCAAGGCAGCAGAGGGCGTTGACCTCTCCAATGACAAGATGGCAATGCAGCGTCTTAAGGAGGCAGCCGAGAAGGCTAAGATCGAGCTTTCCAGCACTCCCTCCTCCACGATCTCGCTGCCCTTCATCACCGCAGACGCAACCGGCCCTAAGCACCTTGAAATGACCCTCACACAGGCTAAGTTCAACGAGATGACCGCAGACCTGGTTGAGATGACAATGGGCCCCGTAAGACAGGCGCTCTCCGATTCCGGACTCTCCGCCAACGACCTGCAGAAGGTTCTTATGGTCGGCGGTTCTTCCAGAATTCCCGCAGTTCAGGACGCTGTTAAGAAGTTCATCGGCAAGGAGCCCTTCAAGGGCATCAACCCCGATGAGTGCGTAGCCCTCGGTGCTGCATATCAGGGCGGCGTTCTCGGCGGCGACGTCAAGGAAGGTCTGCTGCTGCTGGACGTTACTCCGCTGTCCCTCTCTATCGAGACCGCAGGCGGCATCGCTACCAAGATGATCGAGAGAAACACCACTATCCCCACCAAGAAGAGCCAGGTGTTCTCCACCTATGCGGATAACCAGACCGCAGTTGATATCAATGTTCTCCAGGGCGAGAGAGAATTCGCCAAGGATAACAAGCAGCTGGGTATGTTCCGTCTCGACGGCATTGCCCCCGCTCCCAGAGGTATTCCTCAGATAGAGGTAACCTTCGATATCGACGCCAACGGAATCGTTCATGTTTCCGCAAAGGATCTGGGCACCGGCAAGGAGCAGAACATCACCATCACATCTTCCACCAATATGTCTAAGGAGGATATAGATAAGGCCGTTAAGGAGGCCGAGGCCTTCGCCGCAGAGGACGCCAAAAAGAAGGAAGAGGTTGACGCCAGAAATCAGGCCGACCAGCTCTGCTTCTCCGTTGAGAAGTCCTTAAACGAGCTGGGCGAACAGGTAAGCGCTGACGAAAAGAGCGCTGTTCAGGCTAAGGTAGACGCCCTCAAGGAGGCCCTCAAGGGCACTGATGTAGAGGCTATCAAGGCTCGTCAGAAGGAGCTGGAGGAGGTATTCCAGCCCATTGCAACCCGCATTTATCAGCAGGCTCAGCAGGCAGCCGGCGCTCAGGGCTTTGACCCCAACAATATGGGCGGTATGGGCAATATGGGCGGCAATAATAACGGCGGCAGCTCCGACAATAACGGCGGCGACGACGTTATTGACGCTCAGTTCACCGACGCCGAGTAATTCAAGGTTATTTCGTTCCAATGACCGCAGGGCAGAAATGCTCTGCGGTTTAGTGGGATATCTAGATGTTTGCGCACAAGTGAGGTAAAAACATATCAACATCTCCCCCCTGTGGAATGCGAGCACCAAAGACCACAGCACGAACAAGCCCCGGTCGCGGCACAACGGTCAAAAACCTGCGCAAGTTGCAGCGACCAAAGGGAGCGCAGCGCGACATAAAAAAGGAGAATGCTTATGGCAGACAAGAGAGATTATTATGAGGTGCTTGGCGTAGAAAAGTCAGCCTCGGACGACGATATAAAGAAAGCCTTCCGGAAGCTCGCAAGGCAGTATCACCCCGACCTCCACCCCGACGATAAGGATGCGGAGGCTAAATTCAAGGAGATAAACGAAGCCTACGAGGTGCTCTCCGATAAGGATAAGCGTGCGAAGTACGACCAGTTCGGCCACGCCGCATTTGATCCCTCCTACGGCGGAGGTGCCGGCGGCGGAGGCTTCAGCGGCTTCGGCGATATGGGCGATATTTTCGACTCCATATTCGGCAGCTTCGGCGGCTTTGGGCGCTCCTCGCAGAATCCCAATGTCCCCAGAAGAGGTCAGGATATCGAGACCAACGTTACTATAGACTTTATGGACGCCTGCTCCGGCAAGAAGATGAATGTTCGGCTAAATCGCAGCGAGGTATGTCCCGACTGCGGAGGAACCGGCGCAGCCGCCGGAACACAGCCAAAGACCTGCCCCGACTGTAAGGGCACCGGCACCAGAAGGGTAGTGCAGAGAACTCCCTTCGGCAACATATCACAGACTGCCACCTGTCCCCGCTGCGGCGGCAAGGGTAAGACGGTCGATACCCCCTGCAAGACCTGCTCCGGCAAGGGTGCAGTCAGAAGAGCTCAGGACAGAGAGATCGAGATCCCCGCAGGTGTCGATGACGGCCAGACCCTGAGAATACAGGGCGGCGGACACGCCGGCACCAACGGCGGCCCCGCAGGCGACCTCCATATCAGAGTAGACGTCAGACCCGACCCTATCTTCGAGCGCGACGGCTACGATATCTGGACAGAGGTACCCCTCACCTATACGCAGGCGGCGCTGGGCGCAGAGATAGTCGTCCCCACCGTTGACGGCAAGGTTAAGTACACAGTCCCCGAGGGAACACAGGCTGGAACAGTGTTCCGCCTCCGCGGCAAGGGCGTCAAGCACCTCTACCGCACCGACCGCGGCGACCACTACGTAAAGGTCACAGTGGAGATACCCAAGAACCTCTCTAAGACCCAGAAGGAAAAGCTTAAAGCCTTTGAGGAATCCCTCTCAGAGAAGAACTATCAGAAGCGACAGTCCTTCTTTGACAAGCTCAAAGAAAAATTCAAGTGATTTGACAGCGTGAGCCGTTTTTGCGGTTCACGCTGATTTTATTAATAAAATGTTACGAAAGCGAAGCGCTCCGATTTTGGTGAGCGCTTTTTTTATTCCTTTTCCCCCTTGAATACCCTCCGATAAGCCTTGAAAGCCATCATTTTTTGTTGCTTTTTAACAACTGTTTCGCTCTGTTTTTGTGCAGCTATACGAACTTTCAAAAATCCCAGCGGAAACCGTCATTTTTGTCGTATACATATATAAAAAGTGCTTTTTTGGAGGTATCGTTATGAAAAAACAGCTTCTCTCCCTCACCCTCGCCGCTCTGATGCTCACTGCCTGTTCCGGCAGCGACAGCAGCACTGCCGCCGGCGCCGACCTCTCCGCCGTAGAGGTCAAAAACGCCTACAACGGCGCCGAGGAGCTTATGGGCAGGGATTACGGCAAATTCAGTATGCCGAGCAGCTTTGAGGTGCCGACCCTCACCAACGTTTATACAATCGACTACAACACCGTCCCGCCCAAGTACGACCGGGACAAGCTCGCAAAGCTATTTGCAGACTTTCTTGGAGACAAATTCTTCGAGTTTGAGATGAAGGACGATGGTATGGGAGGAGTATACTATATCCCGGAGGAAGGCAGCAATACCGGTGCTTACTACGGCTCTGACGGTATTTTTTCTCTTTCAATAGACGTTGACAGAGGCGAGGATGTGGATTTCGAGAACTACTCCCACTATTTCGTTGACAATAACTTTGATATGAACTTAGACTTAAACGGCGTAGATACCACCGTCGCCCAGCAGGCAGCCTTTGTTGACAGCGAGATAAACACCCTTTTCGAGGGCTTCTTCGATTCTCTTGAGCTGAAAACCAACGCCCTTGACGTCTACAGCGACGGCTTTATGCACGCCAATATCGCCTTTGCAATGGACGGCGTCATCCTGCAATCGTGGAAGGGCGATTATGAGCGCATCATCGAGAGGCAGGGAAGGGAGTTTTATGAGACCTTTATGCTGGGCGCCGAGGTAACACCTGACAGCAAAATAACTATGATCTACGCTTTAAATATCCCCACTGTCGTTAGCAGACAGCCGGTGGATAGGATAATCTCCCTGAAAAGGGCAGTAGGTATATTACAGAGTGACCTTCCGGATAACGCCTCCTACAGCTTCTCCGATGTGCGGCTGATGTACTGTCATAAATCCATTAACCCCAGAATAAGCAGCACCGTTACCGATCCCGAACTTGACTCACAGCAGCAGGCGGAGTATAACTCAAACGTCCGGACATTGGAGCCAATGTGGTGCTTCTTCATCGAAAAGCCTGATGAGTATATCGGAGAGATGATCGTCAAGGTCAATGCCATAACAGGTGAAGTGGATTACGATATCGCCCCGGAAAATCAATAATAACGTCAGAATACAAACACTTTCAACAGGAGGACTAAATATGAAAAAACAGCTTCTCTCCCTCACCCTTGCCGCTCTGATGCTCACTGCCTGCTCCGGCAGCGACAGCAGCACTGCCGCCGCCGGCGCCGACCTCTCCGCCGTAGAGGTCAAAAACGCCTACAACGGCGCCGAGGAGCTTATGGGAAAGGACTATGGAAAATTCAGTATGCCCAGCGCCTTTGAGGTGCCGACCCTCACCAACGTTTATACAATCGACTACAACACCGTCCCGCCCAAGTACGACCGGGAAAAGCTAAAAAAGCTCTATGTTGATTTCTTCGGCGATAAATTCGACGAAAGAGGCCTTGCTGACGACGGCACCTGGGGGCTCTATTATACCGCCCCTCACGAGGTGGATGAAAACGGCGCTCCCATCGGCGGCAATCCGGACACTGCCATTTACTTTGACGGCTACCTGAATCTTGCCCGCGAGCAGGATCTGCCGCTTTACACAGAGGGCGATTTTACCCACTATTTCGTGGATAACAGCTTCGACCAGTCTGTAACGGTAGATGAAATGGATACCACTATAGCTCAGCAGGCAGCCTTTTTGGATAATAAGATGAACACCCTTTTTGAAGGCTTTTTCACCCCCTTCGAGCTCAAGACTAATGCTATTGATATCTACACTAACGGCACCATTGATGCCAACGTCGCCTTTGCGCTGGACGGTATTACTCTCCAGTCTTGGAAGGGCGATTTTGAAAATATTATCGAGGACAAGGGCACCGAGGTCTATGACACCTTTCAGGCGGGAGCTATGATGAATGTACAAAACGATGTACGGTTTATCTATACCGCAAATATCCCCACGCTCGTTGAAAAGCACCCTGTTGACAGAATCATCTCCCTCAAAAGGGCAGTGGGCATTCTCCAAAGTGATTTGCCGGACAATGCCTCCTACAACTTTACTGATGTCAGGCTGATGTATTGCTGTAAGGTGCTTTTCCCCAGAACAAGCAGCGTCGTCACCGATTCTAATCTCGACGATCAGAGAATGGCGGAGTATAATTCCAGCGTCAGGACGTTGGAGCCTATGTGGTGTTTCTTTGTAGAAAAGCCTGACGAGTACATCGGAGAAATGATTGTCAAGGTCAACGCCATAACTGGCGAATTAGACCTGGATATCGCCACTGAAAATCAATAATATCTACTTAAAGACCTTCCTTTCGCCTCACCTTGTGGAATGCGGGCACCTATGCTTAGGCGCCCGCGACACTTAAAGCGCGGCAGGGAGGTCGCTGTTTGTTCAAAAGTTTAGCGTGAAATAAAAAAACCTATTGCATTTTCCAAAAGAATAGGTTATAATATATCTATACCGAATTGGTGTAACAAACGTTCATCGGAAAGGAGATATATATTATGGCTTTCGAGGTAACAAAGGATACTATCATCGGCGATATCATGGACCACGACGACACCACCGCTGATATCTTTATGTCTATCGGCATGCACTGCCTGTTCTGCCCCGCCTCCAGAGGAGAGACCGTAGCAGAGGCTTGCATGGTACACGGTGTAGACCCCGACGAGCTGGTTAAGCAGCTCAACGCTCATATTCAGGGCTGATAAACTGCGCTGCCGCCCAACCGCGGCAGCTTGTTTTTTAAGGAAGTATAACAATGAACGACCGCAGACTTCTCGCCTGTGCGGCACTCTGTAAGCCCGGACGCGCCGTTGACGTGGGTACCGACCACGGCTACCTCGCCATTCATCTTGTAAAGTCTGGGATATGTGAAAGCTGCATCGCCTGCGATATAAACGAAGCGCCCCTTAAGTCCGCAGAGCGCAATATCCTAGACGCCGGCCTCTCCGACAGGATAGAGACCCGCCTTACCGACGGGCTTGACGGCATCGGCGGTGAGGGGATAACAAACGTCATCATCGCCGGAATGGGCGGCGAGCTCATCGCGGATATAATCTCACGGGCAGAGTGGCTCAAAACACAGAGAGTGAATCTTGTCCTTCAGCCTATGACCAAGTGGGATCACCTCCGCCAATACCTATGGGGCAACGGCTTCACAGTCACAGCCGAGGCCCCCTGCGCCGAGGGCAAGTTTGTCTATTCGGTGATACAGGCGGTCTATTCCGGCGAGAGACCTACAGAGGACTGTGACCTCTCCTACTTATATGCAGGGCTGGTCACCGCCGAAACGCCTGACGGCAGAGAGTACCTTTTAAGGCAGGCCTCCCGGCTGGAAACTGTCGGCAGGGGGCTTATCTCCGCTGGCAAAGAGGAAGAAGCACAGAAATATATAAACGCAGCAGAAAAGGTAAGGAGCAGACTGGAAGTGAAGGGTTGGAATGTCCGATAAGCTTATAAAACAAATAGCCTTCGGAACAGGCTTTGCCCTGCTCACCTTCGCAGCGGTCTGGGGAGTTTACATAATGGTGCTGAGCTTCTCCGCTGTCAGCGGGGAGCCCTCGGTTGGGCTTTCAATATCCATAGCTCTGCTGGTTCAGCTGCTAATTTACCGCGCCGCCATACTGCTTATCGGCCGCTTGCCAAGATGGCTCTCTTGCGCGCTGGTGCAGGTGCCCATAATGCTCATTTTCGCTTTGAGCTTCAAGGGCGGCGGAGGGCTTGAAGCCGTAGGAGACATCAGAAAGTACGACCTCTATCTCGTGGGCGGAGCAGTAGGCTTCGCCGCTGTGACTGGCTTCTGGGAGCTGCTTGTGCGCTTTATCCCGGATTTCCGTCACGACGAGCAGGAGGAGGAAGAGCCCCCGGAGGATAAAGAGAAGGACTGAACAAGGCTTTTATTAATTCGGAATTGATCTAGTCCCCGCTCTTACAGAAATTTATCATCATTAATAAATGAGGTGGAATAATATGACAACGGTAAAGGATATCTACAACTACATCGACAAGATCGCACCCTTCAAGGATCAGGAGGACTACGACAACAGCGGCATCAATATCGGCTGGGGAGACGATGAGGTCAAGGCGGCACTTATCGCCCTTGACGCCACCAGCGACGTTGTCCGCGATGCCGAGCAGCTGGGAGCTCAGCTCATCGTTACCCATCACCCCGTTATCTTTGACGCTATCAAGCAGATAAGCTTCAAGTCCGTCGCCGGCAGACTTGCCTTCGACGGCATCAACGTCATCTCCGCCCATACCAGCTTTGACTCCGCGAAGATGAACGACCTGCTCTGCGATAAGCTGAATTTGATCCCCACCGAGCCCCTTAGGGTAGAGAACGGCGTGCCTATGGGCTACATTTGCGAGTGCGCTAATATGAGCCCTGAGCGCCTTGTTACCCGTATACAGGCCGCACTGGGCACCACCTGCGTCCGCTACAACAATATGGGCGGTGAGATAAACCGTACCGCAGTATGCTCCGGCAGCGGCGGCAGCTTCTTAAAGGACGTCATCGCCAAGAACGTTGACTGCCTTATCACCGGAGATGTAAAGCACAGTGTCTTCATCGACGCCTACAATGCCGGAGTAATGGTCATCGACGCCGGTCACTATCACACCGAGGAGATATTCTGCGAGTATATGCGCAATGTTCTCTCAGAGAAGTTCCCGGACGTCCATTTTGAGATAGCTCCCTCCGAAAAGGATATTTTGAGCTATCAGTTCTGACATCGCAGTGTCCCTCGTCGCTCTGCGGCGGGGGATATTTTTCCGCATCATTTCAAGCAAAGGAGTGACCCCTATGGCTCTCGACGGCATCTTCCTCTCGGAGGTAAGGCGCGAACTTATGCCTCTCATCGACGGCAGAGTAGATAAAATACACCAGCCCTCCCGGGAGGAGCTGCTCATAACCCTCCGCACTCGGGACGGATCCTACCGGCTGCTGTTCAACACCGGTGCCGGCACAGCGAGAGTACACGTCACCCGCTCGTCAATAGAGAACCCCAAGGTGCCCCCCATGTTCTGTATGCTGATGAGAAAGCAGCTGTCCTCCGGGCGGCTTGTGGATATTCGTCAGGACGGTCTTGAGCGTATTCTCTATTTCGATTTTGACGCCACCAACGAAATGGGCGACCTCTGCCGCCTGACCCTCGCTATGGAGATAATGGGCAGACATTCCAACCTTATCCTTATGGACGGCGAGGGTAGGATAATCGACTCCATCAAGCGGGTAGGGCAGGATATGTCACAGGTGCGCCCGGTGCTGCCGGGTATGCACTATACCCTCCCGCCCAAGCAGCCCCGCCGCTCACTTTTGGAGGACGACCCTGCGGATATCGTCGCAGAGGTCAGGAACGTCGGCAATGTCAAGCTCCCTAAGGCGCTGATGAGCGTTATGGAGGGCATCTCCCCGGTGTTTGCAAGAGAAGCGGAGTTCTACGCCGGCAGGGGCAGAGAGCTGGCAGTTCCCGATATGTCCGACGACGAGTTTGACCGACTTGCGTTCTATCTGAAAAAGACCGCTGCCGAGCTTAAGGACGGCACCAACCGTTATACCGTCCTCCGCACGCAGGACGGACAGTTCAAGGACTTCTGCTTTACGGATATCCGCCAGTACGGAAGCCTGATGGTGACCTCCTACTGCGAGTCTGCCTGTGAAACGCTTGATAAATTCTTCTCCGAGCGTGACCGCACCGCCAGAGTGAAACAGCGCGCCAATGACCTTTTCAGGCTGCTGGTCAGCACCTCCGAGCGCATCTCCCGCCGCATATCCAATCAGCAGCTGGAGCTGAAGGACTGCGCCAACCGGGACACTTATAAAAAGTACGGCGACCTCATAATGTCAAACCTCTACCGCATACAGAAGGGTGATGGGAAGGCCGTCGTTGAGGACTATTATACCGAGGGCAGCCCGCAGCTTACTATCCCGCTGGAGCGCCGCCTTACCCCCTCCCAGAACGCCCAGAAATACTACAAGGAATACCGAAAGGCAGACACCGCCGAGAAAATGCTCAGGGAGCTCATCACTCAGGGCGAGCAGGAGCTTATCTACATCGACTCTGTCTTTGACGCTCTGACCCGCGCCTCCGGTGAGGCTGATATCTCGGAGCTCCGCGAGGAGCTTTCCGAGCAGGGCTATATAAAGCGAGGAAAGATAAAGGGCAAGCCCCCGAAGGCGCAGCCTCCGCTTAAATTTATTTCTTCGGACGGTTTTGAGATAAGGGTGGGCCGCAACAACAAGCAGAACGACCGCCTCACCTGCAAGGACTCGGAGAAATCCGACATCTGGCTGCACACCAAGAACATCACCGGCTCTCATACGGTCATCTCCTGTCACGGAGAGCAGCCGCCGGAGCGCACCATAGAAGAGGCAGCAATCATCGCAGCCTACCATTCCAAAGGCCGCTCTTCGGCGCAGGTGCCAGTAGATTACACCCAGATAAGATACGTCAAGAAGCCTACCGGTTCCAAGCCCGGAATGGTTATCTTCACCAACAACCGCACCCTCTACGTCAAGCCGGACGAGGAGCTTGTGGAAAAGCTGAAAGCATAAGAAAATGACAAAGGCTGCACAGCACAAAGCTGAGCAGCCTTTTTTTGTTCTGACAAAAACAGAGCTGCCGCATTTTGCAGCAGCTCCAACATAGGCGGTGTATGTGATACCGCACAATATCCGCTTTATTGTCCGTTTACAAGCATATCGTAGGTCACGCCGTATTTCTTTGCAATATCCTTAGCGTAGGACGACCCCTCCGGCTGAGCTAAAGCCACCTTGAAGGAGCGCTTGCCCTCTTCCGTCCGCATTATCAGCGAGGCGGCGCCTGCACCGGCAGCCTCCCGGGTCAGCGTTTCGGCGTCCTCCCCCAGCTTGTGCATATGAGTGTTGTAGACCGTCCGAACAGCCTTGGTCAGCAGTGCCTTTACCGAGTCTCTTGCGATGTAATAGCCTTCTTCAAAGGAGGTGGTGGAGAAGGTTTCGTTGAGCAGCAGCAGGCTCCTGCCGGTAGCCTTGGAGAATATCTCCTTGAAGCGCACACATTCCTCTCCCAGCCTGCCTAAATCCATTGTCTTGTCCTCGTCGGCAGGGAAGTGAGTGTAAACGCAGTCGCAGGGAGTATAGCGGAAGCTCTCCGCAGGAACGAAAAGCCCTCCCTGCGCCAGAACGAACAGCTGCCCGACAGCCTGAGTTATGGTAGTCTTTCCGCCGCGGTTTGCACCTGTGAGGATATAGACTGTGTGCTTTTTATCAAAGCTCAGGTCATTGGGAACTATCTCGCTGACGTTCTCCATAGTCATTGCCAGCTTAATGTTGTAAAAGCCCTTGGCCTCCATTGAGGCATCATTTTCACTCACAGGCTCCGCCTCGCAGAATATACAGCCCTTTTCCGTCAGACGGTCAATAAGCTCCGCACATCTGATGTAGTAGACAAACTCCGGCACCAGCCCGGATATATTGACTATCGCTACATTGGCGTACTTTGTGAGGGTGTCCCTCAGCCTCTTTACCAGCGTCGAGAGCATTTTGTTCATGACCGTATCCAGATAGAAGGTCGAGCCCGACATAGAATCGTCAGCCGGTGTCCCCACCACAGTAGACTTAGGCCTTGAGTCGGAGGCTATGGAGGACTGTATCGACATCACACCTATCTTGCCCTTGACAATGTCGGAGGCTCCGGCTTTTTCCTCCTTGTCTATGAGCTGATAGTGCATATCTCCGTCCCAGTCAGCGGTCTCGCGGAGCTTGTCCTTGGAGGCGATAGCGTCCGCAAAATTGCTTACAATGCCCGATTTCTTAAAGGACTTTTTATTGACGGATACCAGCCCTATGCTGACTGCCTCAAAGCGCTCGTTGACGTTTACGCCAAGAGTAACGCTCTTTACATCTGAGGCCTTCATTTTCAGCTCTGCGATGTCCTTTTTCATATCCGAAAAGCAGGCCTCATCGTAAAGCTCTGTGATGTATTCCCGCAAAGAGATGAGTCCCTCCGATTTTATTCGTTCATCGGAAAGACATTCCCGCATAGTCTCCACAGTCTTGATGTAGCCGTCCAGCTCGTCCAGCCGGTGGAAGAGATGCCACAGCCCCAGCTCCTCATCTGTGGTCTTGTGCATTGAGGAGAAATCCTTCATAAACTGTATCTTCTCAAACAGTTCCATCATGCTCTTTCGCAAATCAGGTAGTCGGAAAATATCCCCAAATACCTGCTGACGGTACATAGCAACGCCGGGGTCGTCCGTTATCTGCGAGAGCACATTTGAAACCAGCCTGCGCTCCTTGGCATCATTCGATACCTCCTGACAGAAGGCGTCAAGGCCTAAGTCATGCATAACATTTTCCGGCAGCCTGCGGTATTCTATGTCAGCACCAATTGGCTGCAGCAGACTGAATCCGCCGCTTTTATCCATACTATCACCTGCTTATAGCTTTTTGATGGGTATCCATATATAGCTGACCGTATCAGTAGGGTCAGCTGCCGGCGGCATATAAAACTCCAGCGAATAATTTCCAGCCAGAGCATATCCCTGCAAAGATGGCAGCCACTCCGACCATATCTGTGTGTTGACCTTCTGCATACTGTCCGGCAGAGGCCCCACACACTTGAACTGTGCCCACAGTCCGCCGGGTATCTGATAGGTCTCACAGCCTGCCGGGATATCCTCCCAGGGGAGATAAAGGTCAGCTATCCAGTAATCGAAGGTCTTTCCGTCCATATCGGAGCATAAGCCCATCATTCCCTTTATGCCCCTCATATCCTTCGTCCAATCATTCCAGAACGCCGGGACCTCACTGTAGCTGGTCTCAGCTGAGAACCTCTTTCTGAAACCCACGACCGTAAACGGAGCCTTTTCAACAATCCTGTAATCCAACATACTTCCGCCCTCCAATGATATTTTGATATGCAGCGGAGCAAATGAACGCAGGCTCGCCCCCGACTCTCTTGCCTGTGTCGGGGTGATGCCGTGAAAACGCTGAAAGGCCTTCGCAAAGCTGTCGGGAGAATCATAGCCGTACTTCAAGGCAATGTCTATGACTCTCCTGTCGGAGCATGCCAGCTCCTGAGCCGCCAGCGTCATACGCCTAGCGCGGATATACTCTCCAACGGTCATTCCGCACAGCGCCCCGAAGATACGCTGATAGTAAAAGGGTGAAAGCGCCGCCTGCGCCGCAATGTCCTCAATATCCAGCGCCTCGGAAAGGCTTTGCTCTATGTACTCAATTGACCTTTGAAATCCGTCTATCCAGCCCTGCATTTCGTTCACCGCTTTCCGCTGTAAGCTCAGTATATCAAACTTTGATATAAAATGCCCGACATTTTGTGCACTCTTTGTCCGGGTCAGAATGTATCCCATATCTATAATGATACTAGTATAATTATACTAGACCCTTCCCCAAAAGTCAATCGCCGCACTTTATTATTTATTGGATATGCTCCTGCTTTACATTGCCATAGATAAAAGCACCCCGATGAATAAACCATCAGGGTGCTTTATCAGCTGATTGTATTTTTTAATTTCCGACGTGCATATAGAACCTGCAAAGGGTATGCCCTGCATCGTCCTTGCCTTCGAGCTCCGCCTTGACTATCGTAATGGGCTCTGTGGGTACGGTGGCTATCTTGTCAAAGCCGTACTCCATAGGAATATCAAGAAAGCTGTCAACTACCTCCATACCCTCGATTACCTCGCCGAAGGCAGCGTAGCCGCCGTCAAGGGAGGGAATAGCGGCATCGTCGTAGACGATAAAGAACTGGCTGTTGGCGCTGTCGTAGTCGCTGCTGAGCCTTGCCATTGACACAACTCCGCGCTTGTGGGATAGGTTATTCTCCACGCCGTTGGCGGCAAATTCGCCTTTGATAGTCTCGGCAGTCCTGCCTAGGGTCGAGCCGTTGCCGCCCTGCGCCATAAAGCCCTTGTAAACTCTGTGGAAGGTCAGCCCGTCATAGAAACCCTCGGAGACCAAGCTCTCAAAATTAGCCGCCGTTATGGGCGCATACTCTGGGTACAGAGCAATAACAAAGCTCTGCTCCTTTTCTGCATTATAGCTCTCAGCTTCGGCTGTGGTGGTCGTAGTTGTAGTTGTTTTGATATCATCGGCACTGCTGTCTAGCCTATGCTCACAGGATGTAAGCATTACTGTTCCCATAAGCGCAGCGGTCAGCACTGCCGCAATTCTGTGTATTATCTTCATATTCACGCCTGCATGTAGGTCTTAAGAAACTCCGCCATCTTCTCGCAGGACTCCTTAAGTACCGAGAGCTCCGGCAGATAAACTATTCTGAAATGGTCAGGCTGCTCCCAGTGGAAGCCGCCGCCTGCAACGAGGAGTATCTTCTTGTCGTGGAGCAGGTCAAGCACAAACTGCTCATCATTGGTGATGCCAAATTTCGCCGCATCAATGCGCGGGAAGATGTAGAAGGCCGCCTTGGGCTTTACAGCCGAAAGCCCGTCGATGGAGTTCATAGCCCTCCAGATGTACTCTCTCTGTTCCCAGATTCGCCCGCCGGGCTTTAACATATCGTCAGCCGAGTCGAGATGCTCCAGCGCTGTCTTGATGATGTACTGCGCCTGAACGTTTGAGCAAAGCCTCATGGAGGAAAGCATATTGAGTCCCTCAATGTAGCCCTTGACCTTGCTCTTGTCGCCGCTTAACACCATCCAGCCGCAGCGGTAGCCTGCCACCATGTGAGACTTGGAAAGCCCGTTGAAGGTAATGCAGAACAGGTCGGGACAGAGGGAAGCGATTGATGTGTGCTTAACCCCGTCCATAGTCAGTCTGTCGTATATCTCGTCGGAGAAGATGAGAAGCTCGTTCTCACGCGCCACCTTTACTATCTCCTGCAGCACGTCCTCCGAGTAAACGGCGCCAGTGGGGTTGTTGGGGTTTATCAGAACTATAGCCTTGGTCTTTGAGGTGACCTTTGCGCGGATATCGTTTATGTCCGGGTTCCAGTCGCTGCGCTCATCGCAGATGTAGTGAACGGCATTGCCTCCCGAAAGGGTAACAGCCGCAGTCCACAGGGGATAGTCAGGAGCAGGCACCAGCACCTCGTCGCCGTTGTTGAGCAGCCCCTGCATTACCATAACGATAAGCTCGGAGACGCCGTTGCCGGTGTAGATGTCGTTCATACCGATGCCCTCGATGCCCTTTGAGGTGTGGTACTTTATGATGGCCTCCCGCGCCTCCTCGATTCCTCTGGAGTCGGAGTAGCCCTCTGCGTTGATGAGATTGTCCTTCATAGCGGTGAGGACTGTATCCGGGGTGCGGAAACCGAAGGGTGCAGGATTTCCGATGTTGAGCTTCAGTATCTTCTCGCCGTTGGCGATCATCTCGTTGGCGGCATCCATGACCGGGCCTCTTATATCATAACATACATTATCAAGCTTTGACGACTTTGCAAATGTTCTCATTATAAACACTCCAATTAAGTTTTTTAAGATTTGCGCTAACTTTTATTGTAGCACATTACTTGTTAAATTGCAAGAGTGGAGTAATAAAATTGCAAAATTAGTGCTTCTACACAAAAAAACGTTTTCCTCCCGAACATTTTTTGCCTTTCCACTTGCTAAATCGAGCTGTCTATGGTATAATAAACATATCCCCCAACAGGGACATTAATGCTAGGAGGAAAAATAATGAAAGACATCGTAATATCTGAAAATGTTATCTATATCGGCGTCGATGATAAGGAGCTGGATCTCTTTGAGAGCCAGTACGACGTTCCCAACGGTATGGCATACAATTCCTATGTGATACTTGACGACAAGGTGGCGGTAATGGACACCGCTGACCACAGGGTGACCCCCATCTGGCTGGGTAACCTTGAATTTGCTCTGAACGGCAGAAAGCCCGACTACCTCGTTATCGACCACGTGGAGCCTGACCATTCCGGCTCTATCGCAGCGCTGCTGGAAAAGTACCCCGGCACCGTCCTTGTGGGCAATGCCAAGACCTTCCAGTTCCTTGACCAGTTCTATCCCGGTCTGGGCGGGGAGAGGCTCACCGTCAAGGAAGGGGGCACCCTCTCATTGGGCAGCCACACCCTCACCTTTATAATGGCTCCAATGGTGCACTGGCCGGAGGTTATGGTGACCTATGAGGCCAGTGAAAAGCTGCTGTTCTCCGCCGACGCCTTCGGCAAGTTCGGCACCCTTGACACCGAGGAGGACTGGGCCTGCGAGGCAAGGCGCTACTACTTCAACATCTGCGGCAAGTACGGTGTGCAGGTGCAGGCTCTGCTGAAAAAGGCAGCTGCGCTGGATATCGAAAAGATACTCCCCCTCCATGGCCCGCTGCTCAAAGAAAATCTGAGCTACTATATCGGCCTCTATGACACTTGGAGCAAGTACGAGCCGGAGAACAAGGGCATCTTCATTGCCTGCGCCTCTATCCACGGCAACACCCTCAAGGCTGCCGAAAGGCTCAAGGAAATGTTGGAGGAAAGGGGAGCCGAGAAGGTATCCCTCTCCGACCTGACCCGGGACGACCTCGCCGAGGGCATCGAGGACGCCTTCCGCTATGACAGGCTGGTTCTGATGTCCGCCTCCTATGACGGCGGCGTGTTCCCCATAATGGAGGACTTTCTCTGCCACCTCCGCGCCAAGACCTACCAGAACAGAAAGGTAGCTATCGTGGAGAACGGAAGCTGGGCGCCCTCCGCCGGCAGAGTTATCAAGGGCTATGTCGAGCAGCTGAAAAACATCACTCTTGTGGAGCCTGTAGTAACTATCAAGTCAGCTCTCAATGCCGAGAGCGAAGCCAAGCTCGCCGAGCTTGCCGACGCACTTACAAAATAATTTCCGGGGCGGAGTTTTTCTCCGCCCTTTGTATAGTCCCCGAAAACCCCGCATTTACGTTACTCAACCGCCGGTAGAGTTCAAAACTCTCCTTGCATTCGGGTAAAATCCCGCAAATTCTACCGCCGGTTCGTGGTAACTTCTCCTTGCATATGCTATGATGAAATCACAGAAGGGAGGCACACAGTATGGATCAGATTGCAATAGGCAAATTCATATCACAGTGCCGAAAGGAAAAGCACTTGACACAGGCCCAGCTTGCGGAGCGCTTAGGCGTCAGCGACAGGGCAGTGTCCAAGTGGGAGACAGGCAGATCAATGCCGGACGTATCTATTATGCTCGACCTCTGCGAGCAGATAGATATATCTGTCAACGACCTGCTCAATGCAAGGAGGATCAATATGGAGAACTACAAGGAAATGGCAGAGAGAACCTTACTGGAGATGCGCGAGCGGGAGGAGCAGTCTGCAAGGAAGATGCTCTCCCTTGAATGGGTCATCGCCTTTATCGCAACTTTTGCGATGCTTGGGTTCATCATGCTTGCGGCTTTTGTCGATATGCCGAACTGGCTTAGGGGCGTTATAATCTGCGCAGGCATACTCATCTTCGCCGTGGGAATATTTTTCGCCCTGAAGATCGAGACCGAAGCCGGCTTCTACGAGTGTCCCAAATGCAAGGAGCGTTATGTTCCTGATTACTGGAAGGTGTTCTGGGCGCCCCACATCAACCGCACAAGGAGAATGAGATGTCCCCACTGCGGCAAGCGCGGCTGGCACAAAAAAGTCCTCTCCAAAGAGAAGTAAGGAAAGGAGCGGAATACAATGGCTGAAATAAAGGAATATCTTCCGTTTCTGATACCTGTCTTAATAATCGAATTTGCGCTGCTGGGCTATTCGCTCTATCACATCTTCACTCATGAGCATTACAAGCGCGGCAGCCGCGCACTCTGGGTAGTGGTGTGCCTGCTGCTTTCGTCAAGTCTGATAGGTCCCATACTCTATCTTGTGCTTGGAAAAGAGGAGTCTTAAATGTCACTGCTGGAAATCAGAGGTCTTGAAAAGAGCTTTTCAGATAAGCAGGTTCTCCGGGGGCTCGACCTGAACGTTCCCGAGAAAAGCATTTTCGGCTTTATCGGCAAGAATGGCACCGGCAAGACCACGACTATGAAAATAATACTTGGACTATTGAAGCCCGACAGCGGGGAGATAACCGTCGCCGGTGAGCGCGTCTCCTACGGACAGACCGCCACCAACCGCCTTATAGGCTATCTGCCGGATGTCCCGGAGTTCTACCCCTTTATGACCTGTAAGGAATACCTCTATTTCTGCGGCGAGATATCTGGAATGGACAAGCAGGAAATTAAGTCCCGCAGCGCCGAGCTGCTAGAGGCTGTGGGGCTTAAAGATGAAAAGCACCGCATCAAGGGATTTTCAAGAGGAATGCGCCAGCGACTGGGTATTGCTCAGGCTCTGCTTGGCAGACCTAAGCTGCTCATCTGCGACGAGCCCACCTCTGCCCTCGACCCTGTCGGCAGGAGGGAGATCCTCGATATTCTTGTAAGAGCCAGTCAGGAGACAACTGTGCTGTTCTCCACTCATATTCTCTCGGACGTTGAGCGCATCTGCACCGATGTGGCTTTCCTGAATGAGGGGCGTGTGAGCCTCTGCGGAAGGCTTTCCGATATCAGGCGCAGCTATCGCTCCGACAGCTACATAATCGAACCGGAGAACAGCGAAGGTCTTGCAGCTCTTCAAAAGGCTTTCCCCCAGCTTAGGGAGAAAAACGGCACCCTCACCTTCCGGGATAGCGAGCTTTCACCCTTTGAACTGATGGCCTTTATATCCGGGCATAAGCTGCCGGTCATCAAATTCGAGCGGGAAGAGCCTACCCTTGAATCCCTCTTTATGGAGGTGATAGGTAAATGAGACAGCTCAGAGCCTTTGTAAAAAAGGAATTTACCGACCAGCTTCGCTCGGGCAAGCTGTTTATACTTGGGGCAGTGTTTCTGCTGTTCGGCATAATGAGTCCCGCCACCGCAAAGCTCACTCCCAAGCTGCTTGAGCTGGTGGCCGAGCAGGATAGCGGCTTCAAGATAGACGTCGTCAGAGAGGTCACCGCAGTCGATTCCTTTGACCAGTTCTTCAAAAATATATCCACCGCTCTGATTGTTTTCGTTATCCTTCAGGCAGGGATATTCACCAAGGAATACTCCTCCGGAACGCTACTGCTCTCGCTGACCAGAGGAATGGTGCGCCGCAGAGTAATCGCAGCCAAGACCTTGACACTCGTTCTGCTCTGGACAGCTGGATATTTCTTCTGCTTCGGGGTCGCCTATGGCTACACCGCCTTTTACTGGGATGTATCAGCAGTCCCCGACCTGTTCGAGGCAGTAATGCTTTGGTGGATTTACGGGCTGTGGTATATTTCCCTAATAGTGTTTTTCTCGGTGTTTATCAGTACAGCAGTTGGAGTTATTTTCTGCGTCGGAGCTGTATATCTGTTTTACAGCCTTCTGGGAATGATACCGAGGGTCGGGAAGTATCTTCCCACCTATCTCCCAAATGCCGGCAGCCTCACCCACGGTGAGAGCTTGAGCTTTACAGTCCCGCTTGCCGCAGCTCTTTCACTGATAGTTTTGCTGCTTGCTGCAAGTATTCCAATCTTCAACAGGAAGCAGGTATGATAACCCATCAAAAAAGGCTCACCTCACCGGTGAGCCTCTTGCATTTACTTCCAGGGCCGCGCCTTTTCGAGCCAGCCGTTTTTCTTCCAGTGGGAGACATCCTTTTCGTTCCAGCCGTCGCCCTTCATCATCATACGCATTAACATAAACATTCCCTTGGTCTTTAGTCCCGCCTTGACCCTTCCGTTTTTCTTTCGGATAGAAGCCGCAACAGCCGAGGTCTTTTTCTCAACCTTTGCCTTCTTCTTTTCGCTGACGCCCTCCCAGTCGGTGGCTGCAACGCCCAGCCCCAGAGTGTATACCTTCGGCACTCCCCAGAAGAACAGGCTGTCAGCCATATCCTTTATTGCGGACTTCATTCCCGCACCCGCTGCAGTAGCTATGCATACTCCCTGTTTCTTAAACATTGCAGGCTCGGGAGAATGTGCCATCCAGCGGTAGCCGTAATGGTCAAGCAGCGCCTTCATAGCCCCCGTCGCGTGATAAACATACACAGGGCTTGCCAGTATGATGACGTCTGCCTCATCCAGCGCATCGGTTATAGGGGCAAGCTTTTCATAGTGGGGGCATTTCTTTTCGTCCTTGGTAAAGCAGGTGATGCACCCACAGCAGAATTCATCAAAGTCCCGGGGGAGGAAAAACTCTGTTACCTCTCCCCCTATCTTCTCCGCCAGTATATGTGCTATGCGATAGGTCGAGCCCTTGTGGTTCTGCCCGTGAATGATGACAGTTTTCATATTCTCACCCTACAATATCGGACGAGCTGATTTCCAGCCCGTCCGTTTTTATTATTTTTTAAGCGCCGCGATGGACTGTTCAATCTTGTTCAGCTTCTCCTGCGCCTTCTCCAGCTTCGCCTTCTGCGCCTCGATAAGCTGTGCCGGCGCCTTGGCTATGAAGCCCTGATTGTTCAGCTTGGAGGAAAGGAAGTCAATGTCCTTCTGGGCTGCCTTCTTCTCCTTGTCCAGTCTCGCCAGCTCCTTCTCGGTGTCCACAATGTCCGAAAGAGGAATGAAGATACGCGCCGCATCGGTAACGACAGTTACGCTGTCGGGTATCTCCCACTTGTCGGCAATGTCAACCTCCGAAGCCGACGCCAGCCTCTCAAAGAACATCTTGCCGGCCTCGAATACCTCCGGCTCCTTTGTCTCGATGTAGAGCTTCGCCTTGACGGAGGGAACAACGTTCATATCGCTTCTTGTGGCTCTAACAGCCCTGATGGCCGCGATTATCTTTTCAAATCTCTCCTCGTCCTCGGTGAAGGTCAGCGCCTCATCAAAAACAGGGAAGTCGCTGACGATGATAGCCGAGCCGTCATCAACTAGTGCCTGCCATATCTCCTCTGTGATGTAAGGCATAAAGGGGTGCAGTAGCTTTAACATTCCCTTCATTACCCATACAAGAACGGTCTGTGCAGTCTCGGCAGTTTCGCCGCCCGCCGCGATGCGGGGCTTGGTCAGCTCGATGTACCAGTCGCAGTAGATATCCCAGATAAAGTCGTAGAGCTTTTGTACCGCCACGCCCAGCTCGAAGGCATCAAGGTTCTGATTTACCTCCTTAGCCAGCGTGTTGAACTTGGATACTACCCACTTGTCCTCGGCAGCCATATTCTCGGGGAGCCTGTCCGCCTTGAAACCTTCGGGGAGATTCATCATTATGAAACGGGCAGCGTTCCATACCTTGTTGGCGAAGTTGCGGCTTGCCTTTACCTTCTCCTCGATGAAACGCATATCGTTTCCGGGAGCGTTTCCGGTAGCCAGCATAAAGCGCAGCGCATCAGCACCGTACTTGTCGATTATCTCCAGCGGGTCGATGCCGTTGCCTAAGGACTTGGACATCTTCCTGCCCTGTGCATCTCTTACCAGTCCGTGTATCAGCACGGTGTCAAAGGGCACCTTGCCCATATTCTCCAAACCGCTGAACATCATTCTTATTACCCAGAAGAAGATGATGTCGTAGCCGGTAACAAGTGTGTTTGTGGGATAGAAGTACTTTAAGTCCTCCGAGTCCTTATCCGGCCAGCCCAGTGTGGAAAAGGGCCACAGCGCCGAGGAGAACCAAGTGTCCAGCGTGTCGGGGTCCTGTCTCATAGGCCTGCCGCACTTGGGACAAACAGCGCTCTCGTCCTTGGTAACCACCATCTCTCCGCAGTCGTCGCAGTAGAAGGCAGGAATACGGTGTCCCCACCAGATCTGACGGCTGATGCACCAGTCGCGGATATTTTCCAGCCAGTGGAAGTATATCTTGTCAAACCTCTCGGGAATGAACTTTGTGTCGCCGTTCTTAACGGCGTCGATAGCGGGCTTTGCCAGAGGCTCCATTTTAACGAACCACTGTGTCGATACCTTCGGCTCAACGGTGGTGCCGCAGCGGTAGCAGGTGCCTACATTGTGAACGTGATCCTCAACTCTTACAAGGAAGCCGCCTGCTTCAAGGTCCTCAACTATTTTCTTTCTCGCATCGTACCTGTCCATTCCGGCGTAGGCGGGATAGTCGTCGGTTATTTTTGCATCATCGGTCATAACGTTCAGCACTGCCAAACCATGTCTCTTGCCTACCTCGAAGTCGTTGGGGTCGTGAGCGGGAGTGATTTTAACAACGCCGGTACCGAACTCCATATCAACATAGTCGTCGGCTACGACCGGTATCTCTCTGCCTACCAGCGGCAGGATAAGGGCCTTGCCTACGGCGTCCTTGTATCTCTCATCATTCGGATTTACCGCAACGGCAGTATCGCCCAGCAGCGTCTCGGGACGGGTGGTAGCCAGCTCAAGATACCCCGAGCCGTCCTTGAAGGGATATCGCAGATGCCAGAAATGTCCCGCCTGCTCCTCAAAGGTTACCTCTGCATCGGAAAGGGTGGTCTTACACTTTGGACACCAGTTTACCATTCTCTCGCCGCGGTAGATGAGCCCCTTGTCATAGTACTTTACAAATACTTCCTTTACAGCCTTGGAGCAGCCCTCGTCCATAGTGAAGCGCTCTCTGTCCCAGTCGCAGGAGGAGCCCAGCTTTTTCAGCTGCTCAACGATACGCCCGCCGTATTGTGCCTTCCACTTCCAGGCGCGCTCCATAAAGGCCTCGCGCCCGATGCCCTCTTTCGTCAGACCCTCCTTGCGCATAGCCTCAACTATCTTGGCCTCAGTCGCAATGGCAGCGTGGTCGGTTCCCGGCAGCCAGAGGGTCGCATACCCGCTCATTCTCTTCCAGCGGATAAGTATGTCCTGCAAGGTCTCATCAAGAGCGTGACCCATATGCAGCTGCCCTGTGATGTTCGGGGGCGGGATAACGATGGTGTATGGCTTCTTGTTTGGGTCTATCTCCGCGTGGAAGTATTTCCCGTCCTGCCAGAATTTATAAATTCTGTCCTCGGTCTCAGAGGGCTCATAAAGCTTTGAAAGCTCTTTTCTCATTATTTATCTGTCCTTTCGATAATTGTTTGTTCTTAAAAATGCCCGTCAGGGCTTGCTCACTCGCGTCATATGAGCGTATGTGCGCAAGAAGGCTGTGTAAGCTGTCATAATGACATTACCTCCGTTATTTTATACATACACAGTTTATTATCTCATACTTTGAGGATAAAGTCAAGTGATTTTTCTCTCTCAAACCGAAAAATGCTTCCGTCTGCCCTCATTGTATTGACTTTTGCTAATATAAAGAGTATAATTAATAGTGTATATCATCTTACCAAAAAACATCCACATTATCATAAGTGAGGTTTTTATATGAAAAAAGCAGTCATAATAGGAGCAGGCCCTGCCGGACTTGCCTCGGCAGTTGAGCTTTTGAAACAGGATAAGGATATCGAGGTGACTATTCTCGAAGCCTCCGGGGTTATCGGAGGCATCTCCCAGACAGTGAGATATAACGGCAACCGTATGGATATCGGCGGTCACCGCTTCTTCTCCAAGTCGGAGGAGGTAATGAACTGGTGGAAGGAGCTTATGCCCCTGCAGGGCAGCGATTCCTTTGATGACCGCAAGCTGGGACGCACCAAGCCGCTCTCAAAGGGCGGCCCCGACCCAGATACCGACGACAAAGTTATGCTTATCCGCGAGAGAGTTTCCCGCATCTACTATGACCGCAAGTTCTTTGATTATCCCGTCTCAATGAAGCCGGAGACAATAAAGAATATGGGACTTATCACTACCTTTAGAGCCGGTATGAGCTACCTTTGGAGCTGTGTGTTCAAGCGCCCCGACAATAACCTCGAAAACTTCTACATCAACCGCTTCGGCAAGGTGCTCTATAGTATGTTCTTCGAGGGTTATACCGAAAAGGTCTGGGGCAGACATCCCAGCGAGATATCTGCCGAGTGGGGCGCCCAGCGCGTAAAGGGACTCTCTATCATAGCAGTGCTTAAGGATATGCTCACTAAGCTGTTTCACATCAAGAACAAGAATGTCGAAACCTCTCTTATCGAACAGTTCTGGTATCCTAAGTACGGTCCCGGTCAGCTCTGGGAGCTGGCAGCACAGACTGCCGTTGATAACGGTGCCAAGCTGCTGATGAACCACAGTGTCAAGAAGGTAATACTCGAAAACAAGAAGGTCAAGGCTGTAGTCTGCGATACTCCCGAGGGAGAAAAGACCATCGAGGCCGACTATTTCATCTCCTCAATGCCCGTGAAGGACCTCATCGGAGCTATGGAGGGAGACAAGCTCTGCGAAAAGGCAAAGTGGGTCGCAAAGGGTCTGCCTTACCGCGATTTCGTTACCGTAGGCCTCCTTGTGGACAAGCTGGAGCTGGTCAATAAGACTAATATCAAGACACTCGGCAATATCGTTCCCGACTGCTGGATATATGTTCAGGATAAGGGCGTTAAGCTGGGCAGGATACAGATATTCAACAACTGGTCGCCCTACCTCGTCAAGGACGCTGAGAATACCGTATGGATAGGCCTTGAGTATTTCTGCAATGAGGGCGACAGCTTCTGGAATATGTCCGAGCAGGAGTGCATCGACCTCGCCATAGGCGAGCTTGTCAAGATGGGTGTCATCAGAAGGGAAGCTGTCCTCGACTCTCACAGAGAGCGCATCAAAAAGGCTTACCCCGCATACTTCGATTCCTACAAGCATTTTGATAAGGTCGTCCGTTTCCTTAACAGGTTCGATAACCTCTACTGCGTGGGCAGGAACGGTCAGCACAGATATAATAATATGGACCACTCTATGCTCACCGGTATTTATGCCGCACAGGCTATAGCCTCCGGCAATACCGACAAGACAGCCATCTGGAATGTGAACACTGAGAAGGAGTATCATGAAGAGAAAAAGTAATGAAGAGGAGACCGTTAAGGTCTCCTCTCACAGCTATGCCTCCCGGGTGAGTGCTGTCTACAATGTGCTGGGGGCGCACCCATATATCGCTGCCTTCCTTACGATCGTGATACTTACCCCCCTCTGCTACGGCGCTCAGAACAATATGACACCCAGTGCCAAGATGATATTCTGCCTTATTGGCATAGCACTTCCGGCAGCGGTCATACTGCTTCTGGTCCGTTCCGGGCTGGCAGCCCACTTGCCCTCATATGCTGTTGCTGGTGTAACTGTTATCGCCGGGCTGGTGCTTTCCTACTGCTTTGTAAGGAGCTTCTATCCCGCACTGTGGATATTCTGCTATACACTGCTGGCGGCGGTGCTATTTCGGCTTTCGCTGCTGAGAGATAATTCAGACCGCGACAGACATAACGCATTTGCGATAATGGCCGTCAGTTTCGCACTGAAATTCAGCTACGTCCTATACACCTCCTGCTATACAAGGCAGAACGACGTTGGCAGATTCAATACCGAAAGAGGACATGCATCATATATTGAATATCTTATTGAGAACCGGCATCTGCCGGATTTCTATCCTGCCTCTCGCTGGCAGTATTATCACCCCCCGCTGCATCATACTGTTTCAGCCGGCTGGATAAGCATCTGTGAAAATGTTTTCGGGGCAGGCTACAACTACGCCAGAGAATCTCTCCAGATGCTGATGCTGTTTTACTCCGCTGCCTGTGTGATAGCTGTTTATAAGCTGCTGCGGCATTTCGGCTTCTCGGGCAAGGCTCTTTGCCTCCCGCTGATGCTCTTTGCCTTTCACCCTGCATTTATCCTCTCCTCGGGGGCAATAAACAACGATCAGCTGGCAACACTACTGATTATCCTGACGATGCTTTTCACCGTCCGCTGGAGCAGGGAAGCCACAATGAAAAACATCATTCCCATTGCCCTTTCCATAGGCTTTGCGATGATGACAAAGCTCAATGCCGCACTCATTGCTCCGGCTGTTGCGGTGATATTCCTCTGGAAGCTTGCAAAGAATATCAAAACCTGGAAAAAACTGTTCGTTCAATTTGCGGTATTTGGAGTTATAGTTTTCCCTCTGGGGCTTTGGTGGAGTGTGAGAAATTATATCCGCTGGGGAATGGATCCCACTTATGTCCCCAATCTCGGAGAAGAGACTCAGTATGTCGGAGACGATATAATAGGCAGACTTTTCAGCTTCGCTCCCAAGCAGTTTAAAAGAGTGTTCGAGAACTGGCTTATGGACGGTCATGCCTACGATGAGTATAACCCGAATGTTGCGATACTCAAAAACTCCCTGTTTGCCGAGCATATGAGTGAGGACAATTTCCCCAAAGGCACAGTATTTGTCCCGACTCTTCTTTTCTGGGTTGCTATGCTGCTGGCGCTTTTCAGCGTCGGGATAATGGTCTATCACCTGATAAAGAAGGATACCCGCCTCGAGCTGCATGACAAGGCATTCTTTGCCGGCTACTGGGCTTTCTTGATGTATTACTTCTACCTTTTCTGCTATCTATTTCCAAACACCTGTACTCAGAACTTCCGCTATATCGTTCCTTTGCTGGCAGTGTCGGCTGTTCAATTTGCAATGCTGTTTGACAGTAAAGAGGAAGGCGGGGAAACAAAGCTTAGAAAAGCAGTCAATGTTACTGTGACCTGCGCTATATTCCTTTTCGCTCTGTTGTCTACAGCTACATACCTGTTGGTGGGCTATGTTGATAGCCATTGAGGTAAAGATATGAAAAAGCATACCGTAAAAATTCCCGGGACTGGGGAGCTTCGCTGTACCTGCTTCAAACGCTGCGGCGGCTGCCAGCTTGATATGTCATATAAAGAGCAGCTTGAATGGAAGCAGCAGAAGGCTGAGAGAATGTTTTCCCGTTTCTGCCAGGTCGAGCCTGTGCTCCCTATGGAAAAGCCCTATCATTACCGCAATAAGGTAAAGACAGCCTTCACGCTGGACGCTCACAGTAAGCTTCTCTCCGGAGTTTATCAATCCGGCTCTGGCAGAGTTACCGCCACAGAGGACTGTATGCTGGAGGACGAGATCTGTACAAGGGCTGTGCTTGTTTTCAAGCAGCTGATGAGCTCCTTCAAGCTGAGACTGTACGACCCCTCTACCCGCAAAGGTACAGTCCGTCATCTCCTTACCAGATATAGCCGCGCCACAGGCCAGCTGATGGTCTGCATTTGCATCGGCTCGGAGAGCTTTCCATCAAAAGAGCAGTTCGCCAGGGAGTTCAAAAGGCTTTGTCCCCAGCTTGAGACCCTCGTACTGAATATCAATACCAAGCCTCTCCCGCTCACATTAGGAGATAAGAACATCGTCCTCTCAGGCAGCGGTTATATCGAGGACGAGCTGCTGGGCAAGCGCTTTCGGATATCTCCCCAGTCCTTCTATCAGGTCAATTCGGTCCAAACTGGAATACTTTATTCCGAAGCTATCAAGCTTGCGGAGCTTAAACAGGACGATGTCCTCATTGACGCCTACTGCGGAACCGGCACCATCGGCATACTCTGTGCCGACAGCGTTTCCCGAGTAATAGGTGCGGAGCTCGATTCCGCAGCCTGTAAGGATGCAGAGGTCAATATCTGTCTCAACCACTTAGAGAATGTAACCGTCATAAACGAGGACGCTGGCAGGTTTATGAGCAGATTGGCAGATGAAAATGCCCACATAGATGTGGTTGTCACCGATCCTCCCAGAGCCGGCTGCGATAAACGCTTCCTAGATTCTCTGGCAAAGCTCTCTCCGGATAGGGTAGTGTATATCTCCTGCCGCATCGAGTCCTTAGAACGCGACTTAAAAATCCTTTACCGCCTAGGCTATAAGGCGGTAAAGCTACAGCCGGTGGATATGTTCCCTCATACCACAGGCATAGAAACGATAGCATTGCTGAAAAAAAGGCAGCCCGAATAAGCTTCGGACTGCCTTTGCTGTTATTATTATTCCGCCAGCTGACCTACATCGAAAAGGATAAGCACCTGATCGTAGCTGTCGATGTCAACGGTTTCTTCTATAGCCTGGTTATCCAGCTTTTCCGGGTCAACAAGGGTGATCTCACTGTAGTGGGGAGTAAGGAAGGGCACGAACATATTGGCATAATCACCTTTGATTATCAGCAGCCTCGGCGCCTCAGTGTTGGAGGTGGTGATGGTGCATTTCTCAAAGGAATTACCCCCAAGGAAAATATCCAGCTGCTTGTCAGTCCCCAGTGCGGGAGAGTAGTAAAGCGACGCCGAGCTGAACTCCTCTCCGTCGGTCACAGACTTGACCTCGGTCACAAAGCTGCCGTTCTTGTTCTTGAAAATGTTGATGAGATCGGGCTGCACTCCTTGATAATAGGTCTCCTTGTATAGGTCGCCGTAATAGCTCCGCTGGGCGTATTCCAGATCGTATGCCGAGAGCCTTATGGGCGAGAAGCCCAGCTTCTTTATGACCTTGCTGTAGACCATATAGGCTCCGTACTCTGTCCAGCAGCTGTCTGTGCGGAAGTAAACATAATCGTCACGCGATGAGAACAGCGGAGTAAAGGCATCAAGGGAATGTACCGAGCTGTCAAGGTCAAAATAAAGATCGTCAATAAATTTCTGCTGGTCAAGAGCGTTGATGACCATAGGCAGCTGCTCCGAATAAATGCCTGAAGCTGTCGGAACTATCAGCGCATAGAAGTTGACGTCTTTATGCCTTTCCACAAGACTGTTGACACTGTCGGTTATCCTTTTGGTCTTGTCTTCATCTATCCTGCTTATTATCCTTATCAGCCCATCATCGGATATGTAGATATTTCCTATCATTCTCTGACCCACATCTGCAAGAATAGATGAGTACATACTCCTCCAGCTGCTCAGAAGCGGGAAGCTCTCTTTTATCTGTCTCTCCGATTGGCCGTAAATGTCATTGGAGGACTCAAATTTCGGGCTCTTGTCAGAGAATACCAGCATACTAACCGAAAAGACGGCTATCATAATAAAAAAGATAAGAACGGATAAAAGATCTGAAACCTTTTTCATATCATCCCTCCTTCACCAAGAAGAGCAGCTCCGCCCTCACTTGAGAGCAGGAACACAGTGCAGACAATCAGCAGCGCAAAGGTGAGAATCGGCTTGATTATCAGCAGAGCAGTAATGTTCTTTTCTTTGATCCTTTTGATGAGAGAGCCCGTCAGAGGCGACTCTATTACTGCCAGCAGTACAACAGAGGGTATCGCCGTCTTGAGAAAATAAAGCAGAGGAGCCGAATCCAGCAGCATTGCCCCGGTGAACATATGCGATACATACTCCAGTGAAAGCTCCGTACTGCTTTGAGATACGAAAGCCCAGCCGATAAGGGTGAGCATATGGGTTATTATGTATCTTATAGGAGAAGGAATGTGCGCGAGCCTGTGGTCCAGCAGCATTTCTATTATTATGAGCAGTGCAGCACTGACGCCCCAGATAAGGAATACCACCGACGGTCGGTAGCTGATACACAGCACAATGATAGATATCGCAGAAGCACTCAGCGTTCTGAATTGGCTGCTCTCGTTTCCTGCAATTGGCCCAAAAACATAGCTCTGCACAAAGCGGTAGGCAGAGATGTTGAAGCTCCCGAGATAATCCCGCAGCGTTGCCTTTGAGTATGGGTGGTCAAAGCTTGCCGGCAGTTCAAAGCCCAGCATCAGCGAAAATCCCACCGCTATTCTGGCATAGCCCTTCAGCCGGCAGAACAGCGCCGCTGCAAAGATAAAGGCTCCCAGCCAGGACATCAGCAGAGAAATGCTCCCGGAGGAGGACTCTTGCATATCGTAAAACAGAAGACTCAGCCTGTCGGAGATGACCACCTTTTCGGTAATACCCAGCAGCATCATAAGTATCCCGTCTGATACCTTTGATATTTCCATCACCGGCGCTTTGAGCTCTGGCAGCAGCTTTTTTGGGTCAGCCAGAGGAATCCCATTGAGCGAGGGCAGAAAGGCTATGTATGCCAGCAGCCTTATCGGGTCCTTTACCGCGTCTATCGTCCCCCGCCTTACTTCAAAGCAGTAGGCAGCGGAGTGCAGCGTGTATATCCCGGCGCCGACAGCTGTGAATAGCTTTATCTGTGAGCCCTGAAGAGTGCAGAACAGCACCGCTCCGGATCCCTCTGCAAGGATACAGAGCATCAGCAGAAATGCAGACGCCGCTTTTGAGCTTTCCCGCAGCTTGCCGATGCCCAGTCCGCAGAGATAAGCTGTCATAAGACAGGTCGCCAGCGGTATCAGCCCCGCCGGCTCGGCGGAGGCGATAACGGCGCAGCTGCCCAAAGCCAGCAATGCCGCCCTCAGCCTCGGTTTGGCCAAGAAGTATATTCCGAGAAAAACGGGAAGGAAAAAGTATAGGAATGTCATGCTGGTATAGCTCAAAGCCCGGTCTCCTCCTTCGCCAGTTCGAGTGCGTGAATGAATTCGCTTTTGCCGTATATTGTGTTGACTGCGTCCAGCATAGCCTTTGCTGTGATGCGCTCCGGCAGTGAAAGCTGTGCAGCCAGAGCCCTGCGCAAAACGCTGCTGCCGCTGCCTCCCGAGAGACCCAGCTCAAAGAAGTCCTGCATCGTCAGCTTTTCTTCCTGAGGGGAGTTTTCAGCCGCCGCTCCTGCTTTGACAAACAGCTCCCTGAGCACCTGAACATCTATCCCCTCTACTCCCAGCTTTCCCTCCTTGGAGGGTGCAGCCTTACGGTGCTCCTTGCCGTAAACGTCCGGGATATAGATGTTCGTTATCTTCCCCTCCGGGCAGATGCTCTTGATGTGCGACCTTATCCTGAACCCCGCAGCATCCGAATCCGTGAGTATGATTATCCCAGCTGTAGAGGCGTACTTTTTTATAAGCTTCGCCGTTTCGCTGTCGTCAAAAATGTGAAAGCCCTCTGTTGTAATGATAACGGCGTCCAGTATCGCCGAGAGCTTTATCTTGTCGTACTTTCCCTCGACTATGACAGCCTGTGAGAGTTTCAGCTTTTCCATCAGTATTTTTTCAGCCTTCTTATGTAGGCGAAGGTGTAGTCCTCGCCTTTTTCAGCCAGCATACGCAGCAGCTTTTCCAGCAGCGCCGAGGTCTCGGGGTGTATCTTTCTGGTGGGCTTGCCCTTCATGAAATATGCCAGCGGGTCTGCGTCGGTGTACTTGTCTCCGTTGTATATTTTCCCCGCCGCAACTCTGTCACAGAACATCTCCTTGACGTATTTCAGCGGCATCTTCACCGGCGACATCAGCCTTGTCTTGGGGTCATAGTCCGTCCAATACTCAAAGTGGTGCTTGTTCCTGCCCTTGTGATGCATCCAGGCATAGGAAAAGCCGTACTCGTCCCGCTCGCCCTCGTTAGGGGAGCGCGTCCCCTGATAATGCATAGCTCCCGGTATAAACTCCGAGGGGGAGTACTTCGAGAGGTCGTGGAAAAGCCCCTGAAACAGTATGCCTGCCCGCCGGCAGTTGCGTATCACCGCGTGGCGGTGCTGTGTTATAGTCTTAAAGTGTGACCAAGCCCTGAACATAGCAAATTCTCCTTGCTGCAATAATATACCACTATGATTATATCACATCGCAGAGAATTTTTCAATAGCCTTGATTATATAAAAGTGTATCCCTGAGCTAATGCCTCGTCAATGAAGTCACCGAGTATCTTCGCATTGGTCTCCGAGACCGAATGGAGAAGATATATCGCCCCGCTGTGAAGAGCCCCTGTCAGCTTTTTCAATGCCGACGCAGGCTCCGGCTGTGCGTTCACGTCCCAGTCGGCATAGGCGTAGCTCCACAGCACAGTCCTGTAGCCGCAGTCATTTGTCACCGCCAGCGACTGCTCCGAGAATTCCCCCATAGGCGGGCGGAATTCGGTCATCTCATAACCGAACTCGTCTTTAATATACTTGTGCAGTCCCATTATCTCCTCAACACACTCCGAAGGCGTCAGCGTCGGCATTGAGTAATGGCTCACCGAATGATTTCCCACAGTGTGCCCCTCGTCTATCATTCGTCTTACCAGCTCAGGATTTCTCCGGGCATAATCGTCCAGCACAAAAAAGGTGGCTTTAACACACTTCTCCTTCAGAGTGTCAAGTATGCCGGCAGTAAAGCCGTTCTCATAGCCCTGGTCGAAGGTAAGCCTTATCTCCTTTTTGTCAGCCGAACCTATTGCCGTCGCATTGTACTTGCTATATACATTGTTGAAGTCTATCGCCCCCGCGGGACGGTTCTCATTGTCCAGCTGTACCCCCTGCCCGTAGCCGTGCTTTTCGGTGGAAAGCTGCGAATAGTCATTTGAAAATATGAGGCTGTCAACAGTCTCCTTGAATGCCTCTCCGAGAATGGACATAAACCCGCTGCTGTCATCGGCTCTGCTTTCTGCCTTATCAGATGATGTGCACCCGCAGAGCATAAGTGCCGCGAGAATTACTGCTAGCTTTTTCATATATACCTCCAGGATTTTTTATTAGCATATCCTGTGGTCAAAAAAATATCCACCTGCCGCCAAAGTATTTTTTGACAAATGGTATGCAGTGTGGTATAATGTTAATCAACAGCATTTGCGTAAAATGCATAAATATATCTAAGGAGAATTATTATGCTTCACGGTTACCTTGACCTGCCCACCTTCACCTTCTGGAGAGAAAATAACATCTGGACGGGAAGTGTCTTTCAGAATTTCAACTACCGCATTGTCCAGAAAAAGCTGGAGGACGATACTAAAGTGCTCTATTCAGTCATCTGGCTCGGCTCCCTCTGCTTTGATCTTGTTAAACCGGAGGACTATGTCTGTGAGCACCACGAAGAGTTCTCGCCCGAAGGCCTTGAACGCACAATAGAATTCCTCAACTCCAAGGTCGAGGAATATAAGCAGAACGGAGGTAAGCTATGATCTATTACTTTTCCGGAACAGGCAACTCCCTCTATGCCGCAAAATATCTTCTCTCTGAGAATGAAAGGCTTATTAGCATCGCTGATGCAGTCAAAAACGGTGAGTATGATTATACAGTCGAAAAAGGGGAGAGCATTGGCGTTGTTTTCCCGGTGTATTTCTATACCGTCAATGACTTCGTCCTTGACTTTATCAGAAAGCTAGACCTCGACCGCCACGGCTATGTCTACGCAGTCATCACCTGCGGAGGCGGTATAGGCGGCAGCGGCGCTGTGCTCAAAAAGGAGCTGGAGAAAAAGGGCATAAAGCTTTGCAGAGTGTTCGACCTGCTGATGCCGGATAACTCAATGCTCTTCTACAATATCCCCCCGCAGGAGGAAGCCAACAAGCGCCTTTCCGCAGCCGAGGAAAAGCTCAGAGAGATAAAACAGGCTGTGCTTAACAAAAAGTGCCGGGATATCCGTGGCTCGGCTTTAGCCGCCCCTATGAGATTTATGTATCACCGTATGAGCTCCACCAAGAGCTTTCGAGCAACGGAAAAGTGCATAGGCTGCGGCCTCTGCGAGCGCAATTGCCCCCAGCAGGCGATAAAGCTCGAGAACGGTTCGCCGGTGTGGGTCAAGCCTAAGTGCATCAGGTGCTCCGCCTGCATCAACCGATGTCCCGTTCAGGCCATAGAGTATGGCAGAGGAACAGTCGGCCGCAACCGATATGTCAACCCCAATGTCTGATGAAACAGTACGCCCCTCTTGTAATAGAGGGGCGTTTGCTTTTTGTCAAAGGCGATGTGCACATATATTGTCCAGAAAGGTTTTCCGGTTTGTAATATTTTGTATGTTGACAAAATGTTAAAAGTATGCTATAGTATATGTGTATAAGTATGTCTTGAGACTTATGTAAGGAGGAGACTATATATGGTAAAAAGGAATGTACTAACTCCTGTCCTTTCAGGAGTACTGGCAGTAACTGTTGCCGGATCCGGTGCTCTCTATGTGCTGGATAAAAAGGACGGCAATGATTCCACAGATGAAAAGAACAAATCAGAACAGTCAACTCTCGAGCGTGTGGCTGACAGAGTAGAAGCTACCGCAGACCTCGTTGAGAAGGCTATTAAGGGAGAGCTTGATTTCTCCTACAACAGCAAGGTAGAGCTTCAGTTCGGCAAGTATCTTACCGATCAGCTTGGTGCAGAGCTTAAGCCCATCTCGCTGGAGGCTAAGACCAAGCAGAAGGCCGGCAAGAGCGAGGCTGACATCATCGCAGCCTATGATTCCAACGCTCTGGCTACTCTCAATATCGTAGTTGATAATGAGGCGGGCGTTCTTTATGTCAAGGTGCCCGAGCTCAGCGACGGCTACCTCACCACCACTGCTGACGATATGCAGAAGATAATTGATAGCTACACCCAGTCTATGCAGCAGTCCTATAATCAGGCTCTTGCAGAGGCTGATGTTGATATGGATGAGCTCCAGAAGATGCTCGAGGAGATCGACATCGACGCTATCTTCACCGACCTCGAGGAGTATGTTCAGACCGTTAAGGACGCTATCCCCGAGGGCACTGAGAACGGCACTCTCGACGGCGATATCAATGGCTACGGCTATTCCTACACCGTTAAGACCCTCGATGTTACCGGTCAGGTGGTCATCGACATTGCAAACTCTGTTGTTGATAAGGCAAAGAACGATACCCTGCTCAAGGACTATGCTGCTAAGGCCGGCGTTTCCGAGGCTGACTACAACAAGATGATCGACGAGATGTCCACTCAGTTCAAGAACGTTGACGAGTCCCAGGCAAGCCAGAAATTCTTCTCCGTTGACGTTTACTACCTTGACGATACTCCCTATGGCTTTGGCCTCGATATGGGCGAGCAGGGCGTTATCAAGATGGTGGCTATCGACGACGGCTCCGTTATCGGTATCGACCTCGCAGCAGATATGAGAGGCGAGTCTATGTCCGTTAAGGGTGCATTTGAAAACAAGAACGACACAATTAACGGCTCCATTACCGCTACTATGACAGCAGAGGGTCAGGAGCAGTTCCGAGGCGTACTTACCGCCGATAACGTTACTGAGCAGGGCGAGCTCTTCTCCGGTACAGTTAAGGCAGAGGTCACCGCAGACGGAAAGACCGGCTCACTCACTCTCGCTTCTAACAGCACAGAGGATAAGGTCGATGTTAAGCTGAGCGTTGACTTTGACGGCAATAACATCGTTACAGTTGCTGTAACAGGCGAGTCCACCGATGCATCCGATATCACCGTTCCTACCGGCACAGCCTATAAGCTGGATGAGGAAGGTCTCAAGGCTTATATGGAAGCCTGCGATACCGATAAGTTCCTTCAGCACGTTCAGGATACTCTCGGAACCGAGCTTACCGAGAAACTGATGAACAACAGAGGCTATGATGATGACGATGATTACGACTATAACTACGATGACGACGATTACGATTACAGCTATGACGACGACGATTACGACTACAGCTACGACGATGATGACTACAACTACGATGACTTCGATTTAGATGACTTCAATTGGGACGACTTCGACTTCGGCGACTATGAGTTCTGATCGTTAAAAACCAAACCGGCAGAGCAAATGCTCTGCCGGTTTTTTGTGTGCATAAATAAATATCCCCTCCGCAGCGGGAGGGGATAGATTTTAGTTTGTGGGGTTTACCCTGTAGGGATTTGTAGCAGAATAGTAGCTTTCCAGCGGGTAATAGAGCTTCGAGCCTGATATCAGCTGCTCGTTTAAAATTCTCTTTCCTGTGGCATCAACTACATTGAGCTCTTGTGCAGTCTGAATCAGCGCATCTCCAATGGCCTTTGCGTATTCCTTGTAGTGATCGTCAATAAGCTGATTGTCAATGTCCGAGGTTATGAAGCCCATCTCACAAAGAACACTGGGACAAACCGTATCTCCGTTTACGTGGTAATTGTCGGTCGGAACATTGGTATAGCCGAAGCCGATGCCTCTGTTCTGGGAGATGCCTACGCCCTGAAGAGCGGCCATAATGTTCTGTGCCAGCAGGGTGTCCATCTCGGGCTTTTTGTTGTGTACCCAACATTCAAATCCGCTTGCATCGTTTGCTACCGAGTCGCGGTGTATGGATACGAAGAAATCACTTAATGCATCATTTGCTATGGTGCAGCGGTAGTCAAGGTCGGTAGAGATGTCCTGATTAAGAAGTATGTCTGTTTCTCTTGTCATCACGACCTGAACGCCCTGCTCTTCGAGGTAATCTCTTATCGCAAGAGAGATGCGAAGCGTGTCGTCCGATTCCTTTCTGAGTACATTTCCCTCAGCGTCAGTCTTGCAGGCGCCGCCGTCCTCACCGCCGTGTCCCGGGTCGATACAGACCTTGAACTGCCAGCCTTTAGGTTCTTCCGGCTCTGAGGAGCTGTCCGTTTCACTTGGTGCGGTATCCGGTTCGCTGTCAGCCTCGCTGCTGTCTGCAACTGAAACAACTGTTGCAGCCGGTTCTTCTTTATGGAAATGCCTGTATATCGAGCGGATAAGCTGCACAATACCGATAATTATCATTATCAGCACAAGAAGTGCAATAAATACCCTTCCCCAGTACACCTTGACTCTTGTCTGAGTGCCCGGTCTTACAGGCTTCCTGCCGTAAAGCCGTTCAAACTCTTCGTCAGTCATAATGTTCCTCCGTTCATCAAAATGTGCTATATAGTTGTATATACAGTAGTATTATAGCATATCTTGTGTTTAAAGTCAAGCACAGGGGCATTGTGACATTTTCCCAATGTTAAGAATATTTTTACTTGATATCTGTTATAATTTGTGGTATAATCAGTTGTGACGGAATAATATGCCGAAAGGACGTGTCTCTGATGGATAAATTTCAAAAGTACATTCACCTGATAGACCTGAACGATTACCCTGTTTCCTGGTGGCGCCAGCTGCTGGAGCTTGCCCACGATATCAGAGAAAAGCCGGAGGAATATTCCGACGCCTGCAAGGGCAAGATAATGGGAACTCTTTTCTATGAGCCCTCCACCAGAACTCAGATGTCCTTCCAGACCGCAATGCTCCGGCTGGGCGGAACTATAATCGGCTTTGACAACCCCGCCACCTCATCGGTTGCCAAGGGAGAGAATATCAAGGACACAACAAAGATAGTTTCCGGTTACGCGGATATAATGGTGATGCGCCACCCCACCGCCGGCTCCGTAAAGGCAGCAGCGTTGACGGCTGAGTGTCCCGTTATAAATGCCGGCGACGGCGGACACCTCCACCCTACCCAGACCCTCACCGACCTTATGACACTCAATGAGGAAAAGCATACCCTTGAAAATCTCACCATAGGCCTCTGCGGAGACCTCAAAAATGGCAGAACAGTACACTCCCTCATCAAGGCTATGTCCTGCTTCAAGGGAAATAAGTTTGTGCTTATCTCCACCAAGGAGCTGGCTCTGCCGGTATATATGAAGGATATCCTCTGCGCCAGCGGACACGAGTTCAAGGAGGTCAACAGCCTTGACGATGCCATCGGCGAGCTGGACGTCCTCTATATGACCCGTATCCAGCGGGAGCGCTTCAACAGCGAGGAGGAATATCAGACGCAGAAGGGCTGCTACATACTTGACCGGGAGAAAATGGTCAAGGCCAAGCGTGATATGATAGTCCTCCACCCCCTGCCTAGAGTTGACGAGATAGCCATAGAGGTCGATGATGACCCCAGAGCCAAGTATTTTGACCAGGCTAAGTACGGAATGTATATCCGTATGGCGCTGATACTCACTATCCTCCATCACAACGGAGTTCCTGCACCTCTGGTAAGAGGACGCATTGTCCCCAAGGGCAAGTGCTCCAATCCCAAGTGCATAACCAATCAGGAGCTTTACCTCCCACGCTTTTTCACCGGCTCCGGCGATACCGTCACCTGCGAGTACTGCGACGAAAGAACGCTCCTTTGATGAGTAAATGATATGACACATAAAAGCCGATGCTCATAAGCGCATCGGCTTTTATTATTACTTACCTACTTTCTTCTGCTTCCCCATAAACGCACCGTAGCCGCCGTAAGAACGGAGAGCTTCACAGCCGATACTGTAAAGAAGACCGACAGGTTCACATCAGCTGGATACATCTTCCCGAGCAACGCACCTGAAATGATATATAGTGCTTCGCCCTGTACGCAGTCAGCAAGGAACATCGGTGTGACACTTATGATAAACGCCAGCACTAAGGAGAAAACCGTACTCCGGCAGGCGGTGCTTATTAGGCAGACTGCTGCCGAATACACAGCTATGACTATCGCTTTTACAAGAGCGTCATTGATATAATAGCCCATCAGAGTTGTGCTGCCGAAGCCGTCTGTCAGGAGTATATTCCCGACGGGCATTTTGCTGTATGCGAGCCCTGTTCGGTAAGCAAAAACGCCCAGCCGAACCCCGCTCATCATCACCGAAAGAATAAAGACTGAGACGACCACCGCAGCCACCTTGGCTGCCGCCAGCTGCCCTCTGCCGCGCTTTGAGGTCAGAAGCTGGCTAAAGCTCCCGGAGGAATATTCGCTGTCAAAGGCGGGAACAGCAATACACAGCATAGCAAGTAGCATAACAAAGTCGAAACCGTTGGAGCCGAAAAGGTCGCTCCAGTCGGTGTCATAAAATATCTTCCTGTCAAAAGTGCTGCAAGCGTTCAGAGCCTCCCATTTGCGGCAGAGATATTCCACTGTGCTGTACTCCGCCGCAGCTTTGCCATGACGCTCGGTGTAGTCGGAATATTCTTCAAGGGTCAGTTCACCGCGCACGTACCTGTCCTGCATCTCTTCGTACTGCCCCAGTAGCTCTTCTATCTCCGCAAGGCGCTCGTTTAATCGTCGGAGCTTCTCCTCCGTCAGCTCTCCGCAGTACTCCTCTGTGTATTGCCGGTAGACCTCTGGGGAGTAGGGGTGCTCGTTATATGCAGGAATAATGCATAACAGAAATCTAACCGCCAGCGCGATAACGATAATGAGTGGCAAACGACCCAGCTTTATCAGCTTTTTTAATTCAGCCCGCAGCATCTCTTGCCTCCGAACTGTCACCAAAGCTGTGCATATACACATCTTCAAGGCAGGGCTTGGCGAGGAGAGCTTTTTCTGCCGGCCTGACCTGAGAAAGAGTATGAACGAACACCTCTCCGCCATGCTTAACTATATTGGCACATCTGTTTTCGGCTATGTATCTCTCCGCCTCCTGCGCCGACATTGGAATATCCCAGACCATACCCTCGAGCTGTCGGCACAGCCCGTCGGCGGTGTCCCTGCCGATGAGTCTGCCATCCTTCAGCAGTAGGACGCTGTCGCTGATGCTCTCAATATCGGAGACGATATGTGTTGCCAGAATGACGGTCTTTCCCAGCCCTATCTGCGAGATAAGATTGCGAAAGCGTATCCTCTCTTTTGGGTCAAGCCCGGCTGTAGGCTCGTCAAGGATAAGTATTTTAGGGTCGTTGAGCAGAGCGAGGGCAATTCCCAGCCGGCGCTTCATTCCTCCGCTAAAGCTGCCCACCCTTCGCTTGGCGTCCTCCTGCAAATTTACCAGGCAGAGCATTTCGTCAATACGCTCCCTGCGGTCTTTTACATCGCGCAGGACGGCATAATAATCAAGCGTCTCAAACGCTGAGAAGCTTTTATAAAAGCCCGGCTCCTGAGGCATAAAGCCCAGCATTGCTCGATAGTCAGCCCCCATAGCGATGATATCTCTGCCATCTAAACTTATACTGCCGGAGGTCTGAGCCAGCAGCCCCGCAAGAATATTCATTAGGGTGGACTTTCCCGCACCGTTTGGTCCCAGCAGAGCGTGAACGCCTTCGGTGAGGGTCACTGAAAAGCTGTCGAGGGCGAGCTTTTGTCTGTAGCGCTTGGTAACGCTGTCGAATTTCAGTTCCATTATACAGACCTCCTTATTTTCCCGCTTGCGAAATATCCCAAGAACGCGCAGCCTGCCGTTATCACTTCAGAAACGGCGACGCACACCACCAGCCTGCTGACAGGCATACCGAAAAGGGAGAAATGGTCAAAGCTTATCAGATACTCCTTGATATTCAGCAAGCTTTGCGGCAGCATTTCCCTCAGCCTGTTATAGACTGCCAGCACTCCCAGCCGCTTCTGCTGCGAGTTATGGAGCATCACATAGCAGACCATATTGGCAAGCAGCCCGCCCGCAGCCAATACAAGAGAGATGATGACCGAGATAAGCGGACGCCTCACCAGAACAGTCACCGCTGCCGTTATCGAGATGACTGTGATATACAAAAGCAGTCGGAGCATCAGCTTGATTACATAAAATCCGGCAATACTCAGATGGTAGGGACACATCTCGAACATTGTTATTTGCTGTATTGGCTGCCTCAGGTTATCCAGCCCGAATACCGTCATACAGAATACCAGCTCAAACACTGCCTGTATCATTAGCACTGCTGTCGAGGTAAGCGTCACCGTCAGGTACTTGCGCCAATAAAGGCTCTGTACCGTTCGGCGGCTGGTGTTCACAAGGCGGTATGCTCCGCTTCTGTATTCCAGTGAAATCAGCCGTACCGTCATCAGCACGCAGAGAGCCAGCATTACATACTCCCACATTGAGTAGTTAAAGATGCTGTAGCGTGTGCTCTCGTCCGTTCCTGTGCTAACCGGCTCAAGGGCGATACGTCGGTTGTAGATGGAAATAGCCTTTTCGTTGGCAGCTATCAGATAACTGTCCGGGCGGGACTTCTGCCGCTCTGAAACGTTTTGCATTATCATACCGCGGACCAGCTCCGCTCTTTCGGCTTCAAAGCCGCGCTCCACATAACGCAGCGTGTCGGAGGCTCTGCTCATAGCGATAAAGTCACCCATAGGAGTAGTGCTGTATTGTGGGACGTAGTCCTCGTCACTTTGGAGCTCCTCTACGCCCCAGAATATTAAAGCATCGGCACGCTCCCGAAGCCCGTCGCCTGTGAGCCCCTCCGAAACGGCCGCCTCTAAAGCCTTGGAATATCCCTTAGCCGATGAATGCGTCTCTCCCATATTCCCCCACACCTCCCGCAGCGGCAGAAAGACCATATATCCAAGAGTGAGCGCCAGCATTATCCACATCAGCGGTGAAGCGAACAGCTTTTTGAATTCGTATTTCATACTCCACCTCACCAGCTGATAATATGGCCTTGGTCGCCTTCACCTTGATAATATATCCCGAGGCTGATACCGCGAGCTTCGGCGGTGTCCTTCTTTATTCGGAAAAGTGTATTGCGGTGTTCTGTGCCTGTTGAAACGTCATAGTCGAGGAGATAAACGTATTCCGACGATGGGCAGGAGATGAGCTTCGCAAAGGAGAGCCCTTTCATTTCGTATTTTTCACCGTTCTCGTAGGTCAGAGAGAGCTCGATCCTCTTTGCGGTCTCTGACGCCTTGTCATACTGCATCAGCCCGCTGTCCGTAAGATAATAGACGCTCTTATCGGTAACGTACATCTCTATGTAAGTGTCCGCTGCGATCTGCTTTGCCTCGCCGCTGTCATAGGGCAGACGCTTAAGTAACTCCCTGGTCCCGTCTGTTGCTTCAAGATAATATAATCCGTCAACAGAGGGCTGGAACCGCCACACCTTGTCCGCCAGCTTTTTGTGCTCACCCGTTTTCATATCGTATGAATACAGCTCCAGATTTTCGTTGGAGTAATAAAACTTATCTCCGTAAACATCGGCATTGAATATGGGCGAATTGCCCAACAACACAGGCTCGCAGGTCTTTGTCATAGTCTGCATATCCACGGTATAGAACCAGTTGAGCCCCATTGCATACATCACTCCGTCCCGGAAAAAAAAACGGCAGCCGGCCACATCGCCGCCTGGCTCCAGCTCCCTGTCAAGGTCGGAGCGGAAGTCGTTTTTGAACACGCTTTCCGTTTTGCTGCCGGACTTATAGCATACCCCGCTGTTGATCTCGGAATCATACTCTGTGAAGTACATCCCGTCCCGTGTAAGATGGGGGCTGTTGATGCTTCTGTAAACGAAGCAGTCCTTTGAGCTGTTCGGATCGTGGACACAGCCCGGAACGTCGCACAGGGTGCTGACAACTCCCGAGGCAAGGTCTATGTTCAGCTTAGTGTCATATTCGCAGATGATAAATCTGTCCGACGTGAAAGAATATGCAGAGTGAAGAAAAACAAGGGCGCTGTCGTCAATATCGACAGTATCGGTGATTGTCTGCTCCATAGCCGACGAGAGCTTTTCCTCTATCTTGCTGACGTCCAGATATCCGCTTTCGTTTTCCTCCGAGCAGGCTGCAAGAGCGAGGGCAGCTGTCAGAAGTAAAAATCTTATTCGTTTCATAATGAACACCTCCTATCTTTACTGACGCATTTCCTTCCGACTGCATTACACCTTCCGCTTGAAAAAAGCTCAGATAATTTATATAATAAAGTGTAGTGTATTGCATATATTCTGCGTCAGTATAAGTGAAAGGCGGTGAGAGCGTGGACGACGAAAGGATAATCGGGCTTTACTTTGAGCGAGACGAGCAGGCCATAGCCGAAACAAGCCAAAAATATTCCTCCCTGTGCGGGAGGATAGCTATGAATATATTGGCGGATAAGTCCGATGCCGAGGAGGTGCTGGGAGATACCTGGCTGCGCGTTTGGAAGTCTATCCCGCCGGAGCGCCCGAAGTGCCTCGCAGCCTATCTCACTGTTATTGTCCGCAATCTCTCGCTGGACAAATTCAGACGTAGAAACGCCGGCAAGCGTCCGGACACTCTAGCAGCGGCATCAGACGAAGCAGCCGAGCTTATCCCCGATACGGTGAGCATCGAGGAGCAGACGGAGCGCAGAGTAGTCATCGAGGCGGTAAACCGCTTTCTTGGAACGCTCCCTAAAAAGAAACGGGTATTGTTTGTCAGGAGGTACTTCTATCTTGACAGCATAGAGGAGATAGCCGGCAGTTTGGGTGTATCCGAGAGCTATGTAACGGTTACGCTAATGCGAATAAGAAAGAAACTGCGGACGCAGCTTGCAAAGGAGGAACTAATATGAACGAACAAGGCATTGCGGTACTGTCTCTATTCTCGGAGCTCGATGAGCGCTACATCGCCGAGGCACAGGAGGAAAAGCTTACCCTCCGGCACAGACGGATATTCAAAGCGCCTTTTATAGCGGCGGCAGCAGCGGCGATACTCGCACTGTCGTCAGTGGGCGCAGTAGCCTATGTCAAGGGCTGGATAGGGCATAAGGAAAACGTGGAGCATCAGTATTTCTACAACAAGGCGCTTATCCCCGAGCTTGAAAAGAGGGCAGGAGAGCCCCTAGAGTTTGAGAATGAGCATCTTCGTATAACCGTTGATGCCATCATTTCGGACGCTGTATATGTGGAAGCCTCTGCCACAATAGAGGGCCTCGACAAGCAGGGCAAAAAATTCGTGGAGGACGGCATAACCCTCAAAAACGAGCTGGACGGTCTGACAACTGACGAGGTCTTTGGAGTGCTTGGCAGAAGAAATTCCTTTGTTCCCTTTATGACTGCGCCCGGAAGGGACGGCGAAATAAAAATGGCAAACAGCGGCTCCGACGGTATGTTTGGCAAAAAGGGCGAGAGCTCTGAATCAGCCTTCACAATAGGCATCAAGCGTGACCTTTTCCCAGACTGTGAAACGCTTGAGCTTACCTGTATAGAACCCATCCATGCCGGCATAGACGACTGGACCCCAGGCATCTTCGAGGGGATAGTGCTGGAAATACCAATGAAGCGCAATTTCGATACCCTCGTCCTTGACGATAAGTCGGGCAGGGAGGTCTACCTTTCGGAGGTCTGCTTTTATCAGTCCAAGTCAGATATCTGGGGCGGAAAGGCCTTTGACCTCACAGTTTACAGCAAGGACGGCTCGGAGCAGAATATCCGAGACCATATCGTTGTGGGCGAGTATCTGTTCGACCTTGAGAATGTGGACCACATCGTATTTAACGGCAGAACATTTTATCCGAAGGAGCTTATCTCTGCTGATCGGGAAGAAACGGAATGATCTCAAAAAGCATTGTACCCTCCACAGGTAAACTGAAAACCAAGAAAATTCCTTACGGGCGTTCCCCGGCAGGAGAGTATTGCGAGAACAAGAAAAGGGATATTCCACCCTATGAGGGTCGGAATATCCCTTTGTTTCGTGTTTAGATTTAATAATTATGATTTGTCATATGCCTGCATCGGCAGCCATACCCTCATATTCACATTCCCTCGGTTAGCCCTACAATAGTAAGGAACAGCCTTTGCCGTAAACCTCTTCAGCTCCGGGAACACCGCAGAGTAAAGCGAACCATCGTCCTCAGAAACAAGCGCCTCCACATCGAGAGCCTTTGTGTCCTCAAAGGGCGACTCCTCACTGACGGTGACCTTTCCTCCCGCTTTCAGCTGTAGGTTCAGCACCTTGTCCCCGTTGTCAATATCCTCAAAGCAGTAGACCAGCGGACCCCTGCAAATGCAGGCCTTCCCCGATAGCTCCGGAACCTTGGAGGAGCCCCTGATATATCTGGGCTCACCGTCCAGCGTGAGCACCAGCACATCACCGGCCGAAGCGTTAACATAAGCATAGCCGTCCTTAAGCTCAAACTCAGCGTCACAGCCGTTAAGGGTCAGCTTCGTATCCCTGCTCCAATGGGGCAGCCTTACCGCCAGTCTGCCGTCTGAACGTATATTGTAGGTGACGGTGAAGTCATAGGGATAGCCCGTCTCGCAGGTGAAGGAGATACCGTTTTTAAGGTTTATGTCACCCGCCGCATAGAGATGACAGAAGGCTGTGTCCTCATTCTCGCCGTAGGCATATTTTCCGAAGGACATCACCGCCCTCGCCACATTCGGAGGACAACAGGCGCAGGCGTACCACCCCGGTCGTACCGGGATAGTGTGCCTGTGTGTCGGAGCCACCTCGGAAATTCCTTTTACGCTCTCCAACGGATTTACATAGAAAAAGCTCTTCCCGTCCAGTGCCATTCCTGCCAGCACAGTGTTGTAGAACGCCTGCTCCATTACGTCTGCATACTTTGCATCAGCTCTGCCCTCCAGCATACGCGAGGCAAAGAACATCAGCCCTATAGATGCGCAGGTCTCAGCGTAGGCTGTGTCGGAGGGGAGGTCGTAGTCCACTGAGAAGGCCTCCCCGTGAACGGTGGAGCCTATCCCTCCGGTGACGTACATTTTCCGCTGTGTGATGCTCTTCCAAAGCCTTTCGCAGGCAGCCTTAAGCTCCCTGTCTCCCTGCTCTGAGGCTAGGTCAGCCATTGCCGTATAGAGATACACCGCCCTCACTGCGTGTCCCGTAGCATCCGATTGCTCCCGAACAGGCCTAACGCTCTGCTGATAGTCGTTATCGTCAGCATTGTTTCCCCAGACTGTCCAATCCCGGCTGTCCCTCTCTCGCCTGTAATAGGTAGGGTCAACACCCCGGACGTTTACAAAATGCTCCGCAATTTTCAGACATCTCTCATCGCCTGAGGCGCGGTAGAGCTTCATCATTGCCAGCTCTATTTCAGGGTGCCCGGGATAGCCCTCCACACCGTCCTCGATAAACCGTTTGTAGATATGCTCCGCATTTTTCAGACAAACATCTAAAAGCTTCCGCTTGCCGGTAGCCTCATAGTAGGCCGCCGCAGCCTCTGCCATATGCCCAGCACAGTAAAGCTCGTGACCCTCCAGCAGATTCTGCCACCGCTTGTCCCTGTCTGCTATGGTGAAGCGTGTGTTGAGGTAGCCGTCACTGTCCTGTGCAGCCGCGATAAGAGCTATCAGTCCGTCAGCCTTTGCCTCTAGCTCCGGGTCACGCTTGCTCGCAAGACTGTATGCCGCCGCTTCCAGCCACTTTCCCGCATCTGAGTCCTGAAAGACCATTCCGTAAAAGCCGTCTCCCACGTCCTCTCCGCGCAGTGCCTTAGCTGCATTTTTAAAATTCTCTATAACGTGGCTCTTCTCCGTTCCGGCATTGTCGCACAGAACCTCATACTGATAGGGAATGACAGTCTCCCTCACTAGCTGCTGATACTTTTCAATAAATCCCGCCGCCTTGTATTCCGTTACCTCTGCCTGCTTTTGAAGCTTCATATGAGCCCCTCCTTGACAAGTGCTGTTATATGTATTATAATCTTATTGTCAACAACAATAAATAGAAAATATGCTTAAAAATATGGAGGATAATCTTGAACGAGCTATTCCTTGACAACACAGTGCTCCCGACTGTCTGCGCCCTGGACAGCCGAGCTGCACCCGAGCCCTTTTACCACGCCGACAGAGTACTGGATTTCCACGTCCTTATCTACGTCTCCGAGGGCAGCATCTACGTCACCGAGGACGGCACCGACTATACCGTCGGGGAGGGGAGCCTGCTGTTCCTCAAAAGCGGACTGCGCCACTACGGCAAGCAGGAGACCCCTAAAGGCACCCGCTGGATATTCTTCCACTTCTATCTCTCGGAGAGCACCCAGCCTGAGCTTGTACCAGATATCTCGGATATAGGCGTTTATGAGCCCCTTCAAAGCCGGATAATGCTGCCAAAGCAGCTTTCGGGGCTTAAAGGTACTCTTCCCGAACGCCGCCTTACGGAGCTTATCGAATACTCCCGCTCCAATGCTCCGGACAAACGCTTCCGGCTAAACCTTATGCTCTCCCGAACTCTTGCCGATATCGCCTTCTTCGCCTCCTCCGAGCCAACCCTTGCGGACAGGATAGAGGCATTTTTGGAGCGTCATATCTCCGAGCCTTTCTCGTCACAAGCTTTAGAGCGTGAGTTCTATCTGAGCTATAAGCGCCTTGCGGCTGTGTTTGCAAGGGATAAGGGCATTTCTATGCAGCAGGCACACCGCCGTATGCAGCTTGCAGAGGCCGCCCGCCTCCTGCGTACCACCGACCTGCCGGTAGGGGAGATAGCTGCCCTCTGCGGCATTCCTGACCCGCTCTATTTCTCCCGCTGCTTTTCAAAGGAATATTCCTCCTCTCCACGGGATTACCGCCGAAAGATGAGCGGCAGCTACTAAACAAAAAGCCGATGCAGTCATACCCTGCATCGGCTTCAATATTTAACTTAAATTACTTTGCAGCGCCAGCCTCAGCAATAGCTCTCTTGGTGGCATTCAGCTGCTCCATGCTCTTTGCAAGCGCCTTGCCCGAATCGCTGACAGCCTTCTGTGCATCGGAAATTGTCTGCTCGATGTTAGCGGCCAGTGCGCTCTTGATGCTGCGCTCGCGCTCCTTTGCCTGCTCAACGATGTAGTCAGCCTCTTCCTTAGCCTTTTCCAGCTCCTGCTTGGCGACCTCTCTAGCCTGCTTGATTATCTCCTCCTCAGCAACGAGAGCCTTGGCTCTCTCCTCTGCCTGACGGATAATCTGCTCAGCCTCGCGGTTAGCGTTGGAGATGATGTTCTGGCTTTCAAGCTCGATCTCCTTAGCCTTGTTTACCTCGATAGGCATATTGAGCCTGATGCTGTCTATGTACTCCTTCATCTGCTCGTTATCGACCATCTTCTTATTTGAGAACGGAACAGCAGTGGACTTTTCAAGCAGTCCCTCCATAAGCTGAAGAATACCTTCAATTGTCATTTTACTTACTTCCTTTCGTATTTGATGTATCGGGTCTAATTCTTTCTATTATCACAGATCTTATCTGCTGGGGTACAAAATCGCTGATGTCTCCTCCCAGTGAGCCTATCTCCTTGACCATACTGGAGGAAAGGTACATATTCTGTGGACTGGTGGTTAGAAATACAGTATCCGCATCGTTGAAGAGCTTCTTATTAGCCAGCGCCATCTGGAATTCATACTCAAAGTCGGTAACGGCTCGTAAGCCCTTAACTATTGCGCAGGCGCCCGTCCGTTCCAGATAATCCGCCAAAAGTCCTGCGTGACAGTCAACCACCACATTAGGATAATCCCCGATTACGGCGTTTATCATCTCTATCCTCTCTTTGACCGTAAAGCAGGCGGTCTGCTTGGAGGGGTTGTAGGAGACCAGCACGATAACCTTATCAAAAAGCTTTGAGGCTCTGCTGATTATATCAAGATGTCCGTAGGTGACAGGGTCAAAGCTGCCGGGACAAACCGCTATCCTCATTCTTCTGTCTCCTTATCGTATACGCTGAGCATTATCTTGCCATATTTGTATCTCTTGCGCAGCTTAAGCGAGCCGAAGCTCTCAGCCGGGAGATGCTCTCTCTCGTGCTCGCAGACGGCAACTCCGCCCTCGTTCATTATTCTGTCCAGATAGGGCATAGCTTTGTCAATAAGTCCCTGCCTGTATGGAGGGTCAAGCAGCACGATGTCGTATTTTGCATTTGTCAGCTTCAGAAAATTGATGCTGTCAGTATTGTCAATGCGCGCTTTGTCAGTGAGCCTGCAATGGGCAAGGTTCTGCTTTACCACATCAATTGAGTCCTTGCTCCTGTCAACAAAGGTGCAGAAGGAAGCCTCACGGCTCAAGGCTTCTATGCCCAGCTGTCCGCTGCCGGCAAAGAGATCCAGAACATTGGCACCCGGCACCTGAAACTGTATTATGGAATATATAGCTTCCTTGACCATATCTGTGGTAGGACGAACATCGTCCCCCTCAAGGGTCATAAGCTTCATGCCTCTGGCGCTGCCTGTGATGACTCTCATTTGTATGCTCCTATGTATTTATCCCTTCCGGGTGCAGTACGCTCTGACAAATGCCCGCGTCTAAATGCTATTATACAATAATTTTCGGGGTTTGTCTATAGATAAGAGAAAAATTTTTTCACAGTTACAAAATTATCTGCAAAAAACGAACAAATGTCTTGCAAAATGTCATAAAAAAGGGTATAATAAAATATGTATCAGCAATTTGCCCCTGAAAAGCATAGTATATTTCAGGGGTGATAACTATGATCGCTGCTATAACTGTTCTGCTGATAACTCTGACGGCGCTGGCAGCTCTCTGCTATGGAGAACTCAAAAGAACTCCCACAGGGCTTGAGGGGTATGTTGTGATACCCTGCAATGCCGAGACCGCTGACCTGGAGCAGACAGTCAAAGAGGCATATCACACCGAGAGGCGCAATACCGGCTCACAGCGCCGTATCATACTCATTGTGCTGATATCTGCCGGAGAGAACACATACAAGGCCCGAAGGCTCGCTTTGGAGCTGGAGGGCGTCGAGGCTATAGATATAACAGCTCTGGCCGACAGGGTCAGGCGCGGAAGGTAAAGAACGGGAGATAAAATGACAGACAACAAGGATCTGATAAAAATAACCGGTGAGGTCGATGTTATAAGGCATAGGAGCGACAACGGCGATTTCACCGTAATCATGCTTGCCAGTGAGGGTAAGCTCATAACTGTAGTCGGAGACCTTGGCGATGTTGAGGAGGGTGAGGAGATAACCTGCACCGGCTCCTACGTCAGCCATTCCCGCTACGGTATGCAGTTTCGCTGCGAGCTCTGTGAGCGCAGCCTGCCCAACTCTCCCTCGGGAATGAAGCGCTATCTTGCCAGCGGCGTCATAGAGGGTCTGGGTCCCGCAACCGCCCGAAAGATAGTTGAGCGCTTCGGCGAGAATACCTTTGATATCCTTGAAAAGGACCCCGAACAGCTCGCCGAGATAAACGGCATCTCCCAGAAGCAGGCGCAGGAATATTCAAAGCAGTTCCGCAAGACCTTTGAGGTAAGAGCTGTTATGAACGAGCTGGCACAGTATTCTGTCCCTGCGAGAATAGCCATCAAGGCTTGGAAGCACTGGGGGGAAAAGACCACCAAGGTGGTGCTCTCAAACCCTTATCTGCTCACGGGAGAGAGCCTTGGTCTGCCGTTTCCTAAGGCAGACAGCATAGCTTATCAGTTGGAGATGCCAAGGTCAGCTCACGCAAGGCTTGCGGCAGGGATAAAGGTATCCCTTAAGGGCTTTGAAAACAAAGGGCACACCGCTGTTCCGTTTGCTGTCCTTGTTGAGGATTGCTGCCGCCTGTTGGCGGTGGACAGGCCTATGATGGAGAAGGCTGTCGATGAGGAAGCCGAGGCTGAGGAGCTCTACATCATCAGCAAGGGACACGACCTATTTGTTATGAGCGCCGATTGCTATAAGGCGGAGTTTTACATAGCAAGAAGATTATCTGTTATGGCAGAGATAAGCTACGATAATCAGGTGGATTTCTCCGACGTCATCGACATTGCCGAGGAGGAAAACGGTCTTGAATATGCCGAAACGCAGCGTCAGGCTATAAATCTCGCTCTGTCAAAGGGCTTCCTTGTACTCACCGGCGGCCCCGGCACTGGCAAGACCACAACGCTTAACGCTATCCTCTCGCTCTACGAGCAGCAGGGCTTGAACGTTATGCTTGCCGCCCCCACAGGACGTGCGGCGAAGCGTCTCTCCGACCTTACAGGTCACGAAGCCAAAACCATTCACCGCCTGCTGGAGGTCAAGAATCCTGAGGGCGATTATATCAGCTTTGTCCACGATGATAACGACCCTCTTGACTGTGATGTTCTTATTTTAGATGAGATGTCTATGGTAGACAGCCGGCTGTTTGAGGCTGTGCTTAGAGCTGTCAGCGTCACCTGCAAGCTGGTGCTTGTGGGCGACAGCGACCAGCTCCCCTCTGTGGGAGCGGGAAATGTCCTTAAGGATATAATCGACAGCGGCGTTATGCCGGTCATCACTCTGACAGAGATATTCCGTCAGGCACAGCAGAGCCTTATTGTCACCACCGCTCATAAGATAGTCAGGGGTGAAATGCCCGACCTTTCCGACCGCAGCGGAGATTTCTTTTTTATGCAGCGCAACACCTTTCCGTTGATACAGCAGCTCACAGTTTCACTCTGCAAGGAGAGGCTCCCTGGATATTACGGCATCGACCCTATGAACGATATACAGGTCATTTCCCCCACAAGGCAAGGCCCCTGCGGAACGGTGGAGCTCAACCGCCTGCTGCAGCAGGAGCTTAATCCTCCCGCCACTGGAAAGTCTGAGGTGCATACTGCTCTTTATACCTTCCGCAAGGGCGATAAGGTAATGCAGACCCGCAATAATTACGATATCCTCTGGAAACGCACTGATGATAAGGGACACTCCGAAGAAGGCGCCGGTATCTTCAACGGCGATATCGGCGTGATAGTCGGTGCTAACAGCTACCTTAAGACCATCACAATAGATTTCGACGGCAGAGTGGCTTGCTTTGAGCCGGAAATGCTTGAGGACCTTGAGCTTGCCTATGCCATAACAGTTCACAAAAGTCAGGGCAGTGAGTTCGATTACGTTGTGATGACGATGTTTGAGGGCTTTGACAGGCTATGCTACCGCAATCTTCTCTATACAGGCGTGACCAGAGCAAAGAAGGTGCTCATAATAGTCGGGCAGATAGAGCAGTTTGGGAAAATGATACATAATGTAAACAGCTCTGTCAGATGCACAGCCCTTAAGGAAATGCTGCTGCAAAACGCTTCCGGCTCCGGATTTGACGATGATGAATTATAAAAGTATGTCACGCCGATGTGTGACACTCTTACCAAAGAAATAGCAAAACTGACCGAAGAGTACAATTTATGAGCGCTAAAAAAGAGCGATGCTCTCTAATGTAGGAGAGCATCGCTCTTTCTGCATTTTTGCCCTTAAAAAAATTTTTTCCATACCCCTTGACAAACTGTAACGCGCCTGCTATAATTGTATACATAGTAGTTATACAATTTAGACTTTGCCGTTACAATCCGGAATGTGCGGCAGAGGGATATGACCACAAGGAGTGTACACTTAAATGAATATCAACATCAGCAATTCGTCGGGGGAGCCTATCTATCTGCAGATAGCGAACCAGATCAAGACGCTGATACTGGAGGGAAAGCTTAAAGAGGGCGAAGCGCTGCCCTCGATGCGCATTTTAGCCACCGAACTCCGTATCAGCTTCATGACAACAAAGCGTGCCTACGAGGAGCTTGAACGTGACGGCTTTATTGAGTCGTACACCGGCAGAGGCTCCTTTGTCAAGGCGCAGAACTTAGAGCTTTACCGTGAGGAGCAGATCAAGCGCATTGAAGCTCTGCTTATGGAGGCGGGCGATACCGCACGAAAGGCAGGTGTTTCGATGGCTGAGCTTCACGAGCTGCTCGACCTTGTAAACGGAGGGGATTAACATGACCGCATACGAAAATGCGATTGAAATTAATGGCGTGACTAAGCGTTACGACGGATTCACGCTCGATAATATCAGCTTTGATGTACCGAAGGGCGCTATCTGCGGATTTATCGGGCAGAACGGGGCCGGAAAGACCACCACTATCCGAAGTCTTTTACACATCACAGACATCGACAGCGGCGAGATACGCCTGCTCGGACTTGACCACATAAAGGACGAAATCGAAATAAAAAAGCGCCTCGCTGTGGTGTTTGACGAGCTGCCGTTCCACGATATTTTTAATGCAAAGGATATGGCGCGTATCTTCGAGGGTATGTACCCCGAATGGGACAATGCCGTATATCAGCAGTATATCGAGCGTTTCCAGCTTCCGATGAAAAAGAAGATAGGGCAGTTTTCAAAGGGTATGAAAATGAAGCTCCAGATCGCCTGTGCGCTGTCCCACAACGCCGAGCTGCTTGTCATGGATGAAGCAACTACGGGTCTCGACCCCGTTGTGCGTGATGAGATACTGCACATCTTTATGGAGTATCTGCAAAACGGCGAGCGTTCTATCCTGATGTCCTCGCATATCACCTCAGACCTCGAAAAGATCGCTGATATGGTGACATTTATTGACAAGGGGAAGATTCTGCTGACAGGATACAAGGACGAGATCATTGAATCTCACGGTATCCTCAAATGCGATAAGGAAAAAATCGCAGAGATAGACCCCGAGGATATCGTCAGCATACGCACTAACAATTTCGGGGCGGAGGTCATGGTCAATGACCGTGAGAATGCAGGCTACAAGTACTGTGACTGCGTGATCGACCCCGCAAGCCTTGACGATATTATGCTCTACTATGTTCACCGTGATATGAAGGAGTGGTCATAATGAAACTGTACAGATCGCTTATCTACCGAGAACTCCGGCTGACACGCAAACGCTGTTTTCTGATGCTGATACTGTTTCTGCTGCTTGCTTTGCTCATGCTGACACCGATCATGCTCGGCGGTTTTTCCGAACCTGCTGAGGGGGAGGACGCACCTGTGGAGATGATACTGCTTTTCGTTGGTACAGTTGTCCTGACAGGCGGTTTTCTGGCAGGCACAAACAACGGCTTGCAGAAAGCTGACATCAGTTCAGGCTGGAAACGGTATTCTTTTATCCTGCCGCCTACTGCAAAACAGCAGGCAGTGTCCGATCTGCTGGTAAAGCTATTCTATATTCTGTTGTTCGGGCTGTTATCAGCGGCATTTGCGATGATATACAGCATTATGGGAGACTACAATGCCTTTGGTCTGATGCTGAATATTTACCTCGGGGCAGTCTGCATCGTGATGCTGATAGATGTGGTTTACAGCTATATCATCATGCTTGCAAAATCGAAAAAGGACTTAGGAGTTATCGGTGTTGCCGCATTTCTCGGTGCAGGACTGATCATTAAAGTTGTTGACTTGTTTACAGCAGGAAAGGATCTGTTGAAGGGCGATAATGCCGCAGAGCAGTCTGCTGAGGGCGGCGCTCTGATCTCTGATGAAGCGTTTAACAGGTTCGTGACTGCGTTAGGTTCAGGAAAAACAACGCTTTTTGTTGCAGCTGCTTTCGCTGTTATATGTGCTTTATTCTTCTTTGTGATGTGGCGGTCACACGAAAGGAGAGAGCCGTAATGACGGGACTTGTTTACAAGGAATGGAAACAGAACCGATGGTTTATTCTTTCCATGATACTCTGCGGATCAGCTCCGCTTATCGTTCTGCTGATCATGCGCGGAGAGATAAAGGATATTGGTGAAGCTCCAATACGGATAGGCGGAATGATCGCAGGCTTTTTGGCGGCAGGTGCTTTGCAGATGATGGTTCTGCGCGGCGATGACCGCAAGCTGTGGGGTTACTGGATAACTTCAACTGCGGACGGATACAAGGGCTTTCTCCGTGTGAAATATGAGATGATATTTGCGATGATCGTATTATTTCTGTTTACGCTGCAATGTGTGGACAGGGGTTACTGTGCCGTTGCCGCAGATGTGGGAACGCGTGATGTCGGAGAGATCAGCGGGATCGCTGTTCTGCTGTGCTTCGTGCAGATACTTCTTCGTGCGATCGACATTCCGTTCGTCTATCGTTTTGGAAGTAAAAAGGGCAGCTTTGTAAAGCTGACATATCTGATCATGCTTACTATTTTTCTGTTAGTTCTGTTTATATTGAATAAAGATCGTTTTGACTCGATCATTGAGGTGTTCAAAACAAACAGTTCATTGATGCTGTCTGTCAGTCTGGTATTATGCCTTGCTCTGTATTATCTTTCATATCGCATTACTTGCAGGCTGTATCTGAAAGGGGTGGAGCAGTATGACCATTAAAAAAGAGAATGCCAAGCGGCTTGGTATCTATCTGCTGATCGTGTTCCTGTTCATGCTGCTTTACATTCTTTGCGCAAAGCCTATGAATAGATCGAATGCTATGTACTACATCATATACATGATATTTTCATTCTCTCCGGCGATAGCAAGTCTTATTACAAGATTCGTTACCAAAGAGGGCTTCCGTGATATGAAGCTGCATTTACATTTCAGCGGTAATTTCAAATGGTATATTCTTGCATTCGGACTTCCTTTGATATGTTTTTCTGCAATGTTCATGCTACCTGTCATTATCAGCGGTCACACCGACTGGCTCGGCGGTTTTACATTCAGCAATATTCTTTCAAATGCGCTTCTTCTTTTTGCATTTTCCGCTGTGCAGTCTATCGGTCTCCTCGGCGAGGAGCTTGGCTGGCGTGGCTATATGAATCAGAAAATGGAGCCGCTGGTGGGGACGGTCGGCACTTGTCTGATCGGAGGTATCGTATGGGGACTTTGGCATCTGCCGATGGATATTGCAGGTCATCTTGGAGGAAACGGAACGCTCTCGGAAGCGCTTGGCTCAACCTTCGGCAGGCTTGCAATGCTCACCTGCTTCGGAGCGTTCCTTATGTGGCTTACAAAAAAGACAAATAGCGTATTCCCTGCGGTGATCGCGCATTTTATGTACAATGAAAGTCAGGGGGCTGTCATGATGCTCTTAGGAGAGGGCAATATCCCGGAAAGTGCTTCTCTGCCATTATGGACAGATGTCCCGAGATATTTTCCCTTGCTTGTCATAGCGGCGGTTTTTGTGGTGCTGCTTATGCGTGATAAGAGAAAAGCTGTATAACGGATAAAAACTTCTGTGGTATTATCCGCATTCAGTCATAGAGCATTCACACAATTATCTTGCTCTTTTGATTAATAAAGCCGGTACTTACTGCTTGAGTAAGTACCGGCTTTTGTACGTCCTATTCGGTTGGTTTGGGTATTTCTTCGTTAAGATGGTCACGCATTTGGGAAAGGTACTGTTATAAGTAAAGTATCATTCTGTTCGTCTCAATGGCCCGTGGCTGTTTTTATGCTGAAACGGTGCAGCAGCAGGAAGATGCCCCAGACGTAGATGACCGAAAGGGCAATGTTCACGGTGCTGTTGTCCTTAAAAACAAGCATCAGCAGGACAAAGCTTGCGGCGCAGCCCACCAGCGAGAGGAAGAACCTCGCCTTCGGGCGGCATCTGGTCTTGCTGAAGCGCAGGGTCATGAACAATGAAACATAGTAGCCCAGGAAGGAGAAGATCAGCATAAGTATCTTAGGCAAAAGCTCGACCTCGTCGTCGTGCATGAATTCAAGAGAGGTGGTTATAAGGCTCAGGGCGAAGATAAGAAAGATATGCAGCAGCATATATACAAGGCCCGTGCATTTAAGCTCCCGATCGATAAGGTGGTCGTAGACCGTGCCGTAGCTCAAAAACAGCCCCACCACGATGAGAAAGCTCATAAGGGAAAAATACAGGCCCCTGACCGTGAGGCCTCCCTCGAAATAGCCTGCAAGCGCAATTATCATCTCGCCGAAGGTGAAGACCACATAGAGCATCGCCCTTTCGGTAAGGTGGGTGAAGTCCACAAGGGTGACCCGGGACTTTTTGCCGTGTATCATGGACCCGACGACGCCGAACAGCACAGCGAAGGGCGCCAGGAAAAAGCCCGTTGCCCGATATATCGGATATGTCACAAAGACCATCAGCGCCTCGGCCCCCAGCACAAGGCCCATGCGCTTGGTCTGGGCCGTGACCTCGGGGCAGTCCCTGAGGTTTCGCAGCTCAATGAAATACTGCACCCCGATGTTCAGCAGGATGAGCCCCCAAGCGATGTGATATTCCAGCATGAAGCCGTCCCAGCGGGTGCGCATCCCCTCGCCCATAAAGTAGAGCAGGAACATATTTATGAACAGGCAGATGTGATCCCTGAGGCCGTTGCGCCCGTGCATATTTATATAGTAGGTCGAAAAGTTCCAGATCTGGATGACCGTCAGAGTGCAGAGGACGTAGACCCCAAAGACCCGCCCTTCCACAAAGCCCCCGGATATCTGGTGCAGCAGGCTGTTGTTCCTGCCGATGATATATACAAATATAAGGTCGTAGATAAGCTCCAGATACTCGACCTTTTTTTCTTCCCTTTTTATTTCTGTGCCTTCCTTGCCCACAGCCTTCCCTCCTTTGAAGAATACAGTTTTCTGACTCTATAATAGCAAATATCCTGTTAAAAGTCAAATCCTTTTTAGAGTCCGCACGGAGACAAATTTCCATTTTATTATGCAGTTTTGCCGCTCTGCGACAAAACTGCGGGTGCCGAAAGAGGATATTCCCCCGCCGCTGGCGGGGGAATATCCTCTTTCGGCCTAATATACACTGCGATGAAAGCAAGGCTTTAAATATTATTTCCGTGCAGAGCCTGTCCTGGGGCTTTTGTACAGGGAAAAGCCGTGCATCCCGAGTTCAGCGGCGGCACAGCTTGTCCTTGATGGCGTTTATCTCAACCTCGGAGAGGCCGAGCCATTTAAGATATCCCTCCGCGGAGCCGTACTCGCGGCGAAAGCCGCTGATAAAGCCCCGAATGTGCTCCTCTGCGGGAAGGATGATCTTCATTTCCTCCTCGGTGCGATACTGCCTTATCATCTCCCAAAGCTCCTCGCTGTAGGGCCCGGTGAGCAGATAATTTTCCGTCACGGCCTCGTCAGGGACGCCGCAGAGCATAAGGATAACAGCAGCGGTCACACCTGTTCGGTCCTTGCCTGCCCAGCAGTTGAAGATAACGCCACCCGGCGCCTCGGCAATGGTGCGGAAGGCCCTTACCATATTGGTCGCACGGGCGATGGCCAGATAGCAGGGCACGATGTCCTCCTCGGACTCGGGCACATAGCTGCCCTCTTCAATGGGGAGATGGTGATAGGAAAAGCCCTTTTCGGAAATCAGACCGCAGGGCTCGGCGGCAATGTCGCTGTCGGTGCGCAGGTCGATGACGGTGGTGATGCCGCTGTCCAGCAGGAAGGCTATGTCCCTCTCGGTGGGCTTGCAGATGCGGTCACTGCGAAGTATCCTGCCTGCTTTTGTGGTGCCGCCTCCGCAGCAGCTGTAGCCGCCCAGCTCTCGGGTATTCAGCGTCCCCTCCAGCAGGCTTTTGTATCTGTTATTGTCGTTAATACTCATAAGAATGGCCGTCCTCTATAAATAAAAATCACATCGCCGCAGGCGATACCTTAACTATTCACTATTCACTAATAAAAGCTCCAGCTGCTCAGCAGCCAGCCGGGTATCACAACTATCACAAAGAAGGCCCAGCTCACCAGAGTAAAGACCTTGACAAAGCTCCTTCCCTGCCCTGGGTACTCCCTGACGTAGATGCGGTAGTTTATCACGCTTGCCAGCGAGCCGATAAGCGACACCAGCCCCGCCGTGTCTGCGCCATATATTAGTCCCGCAAAATTATCCGTAAAGGGCCAGAGCACTATCGTCGCGGGAACGTTTGAAATAAGCTGGCTAAGACCGATGGCCCACCAGTATTCATGCCCCGCCACCGCCTTGTCCAGCAGCCCCGCAATGCCCTCGTTGGCCGCAATGGAGGAGGAGAAGATGAAAAAGCATAGAAACGTCACCGGCAGCACATAATCGACCTTGCGAAAAAGCCCCCTGTCCACGGCGCATATCACCCCAAGAACTATGGCAAGGGCAATGTACCAATACCCCGTCCTTGTTACGATAACGCCTATCACGAACAGGAACAGCAGCCCATAGGCCGACCGCCTTACTCTGCCCTCGGGTCTCCATTTGGCGGTGGTCCCGTCGGTGTCGATCTCTATCTCTTCACCCAAGTTTTTGCGGTAGAGCGCAAGCACAAAGATCACCAGCAGCACCCCCGACATCAGGTTCAGGGGCAGCATATGCAGGATGAAATTCTCGGCGCTGGTCCCCGACTGGCCGTAGAGGAACAGGTTTTGAGGGCTGCCGAAGGGCATCAGCAGCGAGCCCCTTATGGCGGCAATGTTCTCCATGGAGATAACGGGAAGTATGTATCTTTCCTTCCCCGCCCCGCGGAAGATCATTATAGTCAGCGGAACGAAGATGATGAGCGAGACGTCGTTGGTCACGAACATAGATGTAAAAAAGACACCGAACACCAAAAACAGCGTAACGCTCGTCATTTTTTTGAGCCTTGAGGTAAGGGACACAAGGGGCCTTAAAACGTTCTCCTGCTTGAAGCCCTCCAGCACGCAGAGCATCATCAGCAGCGTGCCGAGGGTACGCCAGTCGATGTCCGTGAGCAGCTGCTTGCTCGGCGGCGTGATGAGCATTGCGGCGATGGCCGCAGCAGCCGAAACGGTGAGCATCGGCTCCCTTTTGAGAAATGATCTGACTTTATCCATAGCTTATCCTTTGAACTTTTATCTTGCGGCGCCTCTGCGCCATGATGATTATATCATAACCGCTTCTCAAAATCAATCGCTGAATTTCCCAAATCTCGCGGGCCTTCGGCTGTTTTTTTGTCAAGAGAGACATCAGCGGCACTGCAATGCAGCGCCGCTGATCTTAATATCAATGCTCACACATAGGCCACGGAGCCCGTGTAGATCGGGAAGCCGTCCTCGGCCTTCTTCACGGCCTCCTCAAGAGTCAGGCCGTAGAAATTGCCGGAGGAGAAATCCCTTCCGGAGCGCCTGTCGTCGATGAAGGCGCCCACCACCACGCCGGGCAGGGAGCTCCTGGGGTCGTTGGGGGCGTGGGGGCCGCCCAGATCTGTCCTGCACCAGCCGGGGTCGGTGATGTTTATGCAGATGTCCGTGCCCTCGTACTTGGCGGCAAGATCCATGGTGACCTTGTCGAGGGCCGCCTTGCTGGCGGAATAGCCCGCCTGCTCAGGCTCGAGGCGTATGCCGCTGGTGGTGTTGACTATCCGCCCAAAGCCCCGCTTTTCCATCAGGGGCAGGAAATGATAGACTATCATCATCGGGGCGATTGTGTTGATCTTGAAGCTCTCCTCGTAGTCAGAGGCGGGGGTCTTCAGGTACTCGCTCCTGTAAGCCACCTGTATGCCAGCGTTGTTGAGCACTATGTCCACTGGCTTTTGGAGGGCGTCTATCTCGGAGAGCATGGCCTCGACCTGTGCAAGGTCCGAAAACTCCGCGCCCACTGCATAGGCCTCGACCCCCAGTGCCTTTACCTCCTCCAGCACGGCGGCACAGTTCTCCTTTGTCCTTCCCTGAAGTATAAGGTTGCAGCCCCGCTCTGCCATGAACACAGCAGCTCCGCGGCCGATGCCTCTTGCGGCGCCTGTAATGAACGCCCAGCGTCCCTTAACGTCAACCATTTCTGACTTCCTCCTTTGCCTTTTCCAGCGCCGCGATCACCCTGTCGCACCAGCTGTCGAACTCAGGATCCTCTTTTTGATATTCCGGGTGAGCGAGGATGTATTCTACCGTGTTTTTTATCCCCTCGCGGGCAGAGACGGTGCACTTGAATCCCGGCACAAGCGCCTTGACCTTGGAGTTGTCGAACTGCACCGAATTGGCCTTGTCGCCGATGAGGCTGCCCACAAAGTCGTAGTCGCTCATATCTGCAAGGGTCCGTGAGGAAACGTAATAGGGCCTGAGCGTGACGCCCAGCGCCTCGGCAATGGCCCCGTAGATATCGTTCCAAGGCAGGGCCTCGTCAGAGGTGATGTGGAAGGCCTCGCCGATGGCCTTGGGGTTGCCGATAAGTCCAACATAGGCCTTCGCAAAGTCGCTGTTGTGGGTGATGGTCCAGAGGGAGCTGCCGTCGCCGTGAATGATGACGGGCTTGCCCTCCTTGATGCGCTTCACCACCTGCCAGCTGCCGCCGTTCCCGTGTACGCCCAGTGGCACCGAACGCTCGTCATAGGTGTGGCTGGGCCGAACGATGGTAACGGGGAAGCCGTCCTCGCGGTAGCGCTCGAAGAGGTATTCCTCGCAGGCCTTCTTGTTGCGTGAGTACTCCCAATAGGGGTTCTCAAGTGGCGTCTCCTCGGTGATGACATAGCCCCTCGGGGGCTTCTGATAGGCCGAGGCGGAGCTTATGTAGATGAACTGCTTCGTCCTGCCCTTGAAAAGCCTGTAGTCCCGCTCCAGCTGCTGTGGCACAAAACCGATGAACTCGCCCACGCAGTCAAAGCTCATGCCCTCGAGCGCGGCGGCGGTCTGCTCCTCGTTTCCGATGTCCGCGATGATCTGCTTTACGTTCTCGGGCAGGTCGCAGCTCCTGTTTCCCCGATTCAGCAGGTAGAGCTCGTGGCCCTGCTCTGCCAGCAGTCTTGTGATGGCCATGCTGATGGTGCCTGTGCCGCCGATAAAGAGTATTTTCATGGTGTTACCTCCTATATTTTCGCATTTACAGCTATCCTGTATATCGCTGTGATATCCTCTGCCGACAGCGAAACGAAGCCGCCTGTTTTTCCGTCGCCGATGCCGAACTTCTCCACCAGCTTGGGGATGTCCTCTTCTCTGGCGCCCAGCTCGGCAAAGTTTATTGGCATACCGATGCTGTGCAGGAAGCTCCTGAAACGTGATATGCCCTCCAGTGCCGTGGCCTCGGGGTCCTCGTAGTTCATTTGGCAGCCAAAGACTCTGGTGGCCATCCGGCAGAAGCGCATGACGTCATGCTTGTAGACATACTCCATCCACGAGGGCATTATCACCGCGAGCCCCGCTCCGTGGGCGCAGTCATAGAGGGCAGAGAGCTCGTGCTCGATGCCGTGGCTGTTCCAGTCCTGGCTCCTGCCAACGCCCACGATGCCGTTGTGGGCCACCATGCCCGCCCACATGATATTGGCCCTTGCCTCGTAATTGTTCGGGTCGGCGATAACGCGGGGAGTCTCCTTGACCATAGTTATCAGCACTGCCTCGCAAAGGCGGTCGGTGATCTCCACCTCCCGGGTGTTGGTGAAATACCGCTCAAAAACGTGAGCCATTATGTCCGTTGCGCCGCAGGCGGTCTGATAGGCGGGCAGCGTCTGTGTGAGGGCGGGGTCAAGGATAGAGAACCTTGAGCGCAGGACATCCGCGCCCGTGCCTCGCTTTAGCATCCCCTCTTCCTTGGTGATGACCGAATCTCCCGAGCCCTCGCTGCCTGCTGCGGCAATGGTAAGAACAACGCCGAGGGGCAGAGCCCTCTCGACTCTTTTGCCGCAATAGAAGTCCCAGAAGTCGCCATCATAGCAGACGCCAGCCGCAATAGCCTTAGCCGTATCTATTACCGACCCGCCGCCTACCGCAAGGATGAAGTCAACGCCCTCTGCCCTGCAAAGCTCGATGCCCTTATAGACCAGCGTATCCCGAGGATTTGGCTGAACGCCTCCCAGCTCGGCGGTGCCGATACCGCTTTTGGCCAAAGATGCTTTCACACGGTCAAGCAGCCCCGACCTTACGGCGGAGCCCCCGCCGTAAAGCACCAGCGCCTTGCTCCCTCCGTATTTTTTTACATATTCTCCTGCCTCGTTCTCTCTGTCCCTGCCAAACACGAATTCCGTGGGACTGTAAAAATTAAAATTATCCATTTTACGCCTCCTGATAATAATATTCATCCATTGACCATTATATCATATCCTGCCTGAGAATACAATCCCGAGCTTCAAAAGAAATAGATTTATACAATTTAAGAGGATAAAAGTTATATAATCACGGCCGAGATGATGCTATAATTACTCTCGGAGCATTCTAAACAAAAGGATCGAGGTTTTCATTGTGACAGAATACAAGCACGTTTTTGAGGAAAAGCTGACAAAGGGCGAGGACATAGACGAGGACGTTCTGCTTGAAAGCTTCAAGCGAAACGAGCACAACAGCCTTAAAATACTGCTGGGGCTGTACAAGGGGCAGTATTTTAAGCTGTTCATGGCTGTGCTGCTTTTTGCCGTAAAGCACACCCCTGTCTGGGTGCTGCCCATAGCGACCGCGAACATCATCAACGCCGCAACAGGCCACGAGGCCAACGCCGTAAGGACTATAATAATAAACACCGTCATAATGGCGGTGCTGATACTTCAAAATGTTCTGACTAATTATTTTCATACTTATTTTTATGCAAAGGTCATCCGCAGCGTCGAGTGCGGGCTGAGGAGCTCGATGGTAAGAAAGCTTCAGCAGCTTTCCATAACCTATCACAACGAGATGCAGTCGGGGCGCCTGCAATCGAAGATAATGCGCGACGTGGAGCAGATAGAGAACCTTTCGGCCCAGATATTTATTTCTGTCCTCAGCATAATAATGAACATGATAGTTGCCTTCACCGTTGTGGTCACCTCGTCGCTGACGGTCTTCTGGTTCTTTCTTGCCACCATCCCCGTGGCGGTGCTCATACGCATAACCTTCCGCAAAAAGATAAACAGCCGCAACAAGAGCTTCCGCAAGGAGATGGAGGAGACCTCGGTAAAGGTAATGGAAATGGTGGAGCTAATCCCCGTTACGAGAGCTCACGCGCTGGAGGAAAACGAGACCAATAAAATGGACAGTCAGCTTAAAAACGTTGCCGAAGAGGGCTTTAAGCTGGATGTTATCCAGTCGCTTTTCGGGTCAGTCAGCTGGGCGTCCTTCCAGCTGTTCCAGGTGCTGTGCCTTGCCTTCACGGGCTATCTTGCCTACAGGGGCACCATACGCCCCGGCGACGTGGTCATGTATCAGACCTACTTCTCCACCATCGTCAATCAGGTCAGCGGCATCATCACCCTTATCCCAATAATCTCCAAGGGCCTCGAATCCGTTGACTCTGTGGGCGATATCCTTCTCTGCGCGGATATGGAGCAGACCGGCACGAAGCGGCGCATCGAGCGGATAAGCGGCAATATCGGATTCAGAAACGTAAAATTCAAGTTCAAGGACGCGGACAAGCCCGTTATAAACGATCTTTCCCTCGACATACATCAGGGCGAGACGGTGGCCTTCGTGGGCGCCTCGGGGGCAGGGAAAAGCACCCTGATAAACCTTGTGATCGGGTTTTTGAAGCCCAACAGCGGACAGGTGCTCATCGACGGCAGCGACCTGAACGATATCGACCTGAGGTCCTACAGAAAGCATATAGCCGTCGTGCCGCAGACGCCCATCCTGTTCACGGGAACTCTGCCGGAGAACATCACCTACGGCTCCGAGGATATCGACGAGGAGTTCCTGAAAAAAGTAATAGCCGCCTCGAATCTGGACGAGCTGGTGGAGTCCCTTCCCGAGGGCCTCGACACAATGATAACCGAGCACGGCGCAAATCTTTCGGGCGGCCAGCGGCAGAGGGTCTCTATCGCAAGGGCCTTCATCCGAGAGCCCAAGCTTCTCATCCTCGACGAAGCCACCTCCGCCCTTGACACGATATCAGAGAAAAAGATCCAGGAAAGCGTTGACCGCCTTGTTAAGGACAGGACCACTCTTATCGTGGCCCACCGCCTTTCCACCATCAGGAACGCCGACAAGATCGCTGTCATCGGCGACGGCGATGTGCTTGAATACGGCAGCTATGACGA
>JAFUTK010000021.1 GCA_017471405.1 Ruminococcus sp. | reverse complement strand
CGCAGCGGCAGACTACGGCGTATCCATCGTCGAGGACTTCACTCCCCCCGAGGATTGGCTCCCCGGACAGGAGATCAACAAGGACGTGTCGATCGTTAATACCGGCAACATCGACGCCTATGTCCGCGTTGCTATCCTGAATGACCTTCAGCTGAATTCCAAGGGCGCAGGCGCTGCTATCGAATCTGAGGCTATCGTGCTTCCCGATGCGGGAACCAATCAGAAGCTGGTTGAGCTCAGCAATAAAGCATCTGACACCAACGCCAACGAGGTCAGCACCCTCCAGGCAGGCGGAACACTCGTTTGGACTCCCGATGGGGCCGTAGCAGCCGGCGAGCAGCAGTATATCCGCTCCGGCGATGATTCAGACGACAACTCGGCCTACGATGGTGATGCCCAGTTCAAGCCTGAAAAGACAGGCCTCTATCTGTTCAGAAGAACAGGCTATGAGGGCGGCAAGATAGAAGGAATCAAGTATTCCGGATATTTCTTTGTTAAAGGCTCTGCCGGAGATCCTGAAACCAGCAAACCCGAAACTCCTGACAAATACTACGCTCTCGAGACCGAGGAGAAAACAATTTATGCTCTCGGCACCATTACCGAGGCGGGCGGTGTTGTCACATCTGTCAGCGGAATAAAGCTTGCAACCACTAAGGATACCACTATCGAAAACGCCGGAACCGCAAATGTTTTTGCTATCAAGTGGTATAAGGGAACTGTAGGTGCTACTGAGGAGAACGAGGTTGACGCCGGTGCAAATACTGCTACATGGATCCAGCTCTCCTATGCTGCGGTTAGTGACAAGCCTGTCCTTCTCAACATCAAGCTGGCAGATGACTGGGCAACCAACTGGACCTATATCCAGACCAATGTAGATCCCAAGACCGACGACAAGAACGACTTCGGCTATTTCTACTATAATAAGATCCTTAAGGCCGGCTATACCTCTGAGAAGCTCATCGACAGCGTAACTCTCGACAGCAAAGTCGATCAGGACGCTTATAACGAGTTCATCTATGACCTGACCGCCGTTCTCGACAGCGTTCAGATCATCAAGGATGACGCAGGAACCTATAAGGCTGATACCGTTAAAACCTGGATCAGCGGAGCTACAGTTGACACGAACGGTAAACCCACTTGGACAACTGGCGACTGATAGCTTCAAAGCATAACAACAATTAACTGACGAAAGGAGGACTGCCAAAATGAAGATCAGAAAAGCTATAACTGCATTTCTGGGCAGCCTCCTTATCTTCGTCAGCTCAGCGGGCTTTACAGCTCTTGCGGAGACTCCTTTGCCGGACGGAGCGGTAAAGGGGCTTCCGGAGCGGCTGGCAGCCCTCGATGACGAGGGCAATGCCGTCAATTCCGAGACCGGGGAGTATTTCTTCCGGGTGGAGGGCATGAAGTACGGCGAGACCTATACCAAAAACGTGCAGCTTATGAATTTGCGGGAGGATAAATCCTACCACATCTATTTCTACGTCGAGCCCCTGTTCAAGAGCGGGGAGATCGACCTTGAAAAGGGCTGCGAGTGCCGCTTCTATCTGGACGGCGAGAACATCTACACCGGCACCGTCACAGGAGACGGCAATATCGACCTGACGCAGCAGCATTTCGACTGCGGCTTCTACGCCCCCGGCGATACCCACACCCTGCGCTGCGAAGTCATCTGGGACGACCTTGATGTGCTAAGCAATGTGGACAACGGCCACAGGCTCATTGATAAGGAAGGCGAGCACGTCCTTGTGGGACCGGACGATTCCGGCTATGTTGAGGGCGAGATAGAATTCAAATGGATATTCTACGCTCAGGTGCAGGACGAAACCCCGGACGACAGCTCCAAAGGCTCAAAGGGCGGCAGCGACATCAGCGCCTCGCCTATTACGGGCGTCCTCAAAAGCCCTGTGCTCTGGATAAGTCTTTTAGCACTTGCGCTGGCAATGGTGGGCTATATGCTTATGCTGGTGAAAAAGAAGCAGCACCGTCAGGACGATGAGCGCTGACAGATAACAAAGTAAACCATTTCATTCATTCGTTTCAAGGAGAGCGGCAGCTATGATAAAAAAGAAAATGCAGCGCTTTGTCTCGGCACTGCTGGCTGTAGTATTTATCATAAATATGCTTGATCTGGGCGCCCTTAAGGACGGCCTTGCTTCGCTGCGCGCTTACGCTGCCGCTACCGATTATTCCGTCGGTTTCAAGTGGGACGTTTCCGAGCTGGTGAACGTTCCTGAGGGAGGTTTCTCCTCTGAGAGCGGGAACACCACGACTGTAAAGGATTCAGCCAATAACACCCTAAGAGAGGTCACTCTCTCCGACGACAAGACACAGCTTGCCCTTAAGGAATATGAGGACGAGAACCCTATCCTTAAAACAGTGTTCTCCTTTAACCTGAAAAGGGGCATCGACCCCGGCAATATCGAGTTCACCATAACCGGACTTGATGAGCTCATTCGCAACGGCACCCTCTCCCTCAATATGACCGACCCGAACCTTGTAAAGACCTGGAAGATCGAAAAGGTCCCGGGAGAGGATAAGTATGTCTTTAAAAATCAGGTGCGTGTTACCTCCAATAACGAGACCACCTTTACCTGGCAGTTCAACTCCCGAGACGCAGTCAACCTTTCGGATATTACTCTCCAGACCAGCTGCACTGTCAAGGAATATGAAATCGATCCTGAGACCGGTGAGCAACTCCCGGATCCCAAGACTATCGTTCTTGACACCAACCCCATAACCTTCGGTTATCAGTCCGAGCCTGACAATAATGATGTTAGGATCGTCTGCGAGGACATCGACAAGCTGGACGTCAACAACCTCAACACCGATTACGACTGGCGGAGCTACCGCTCTATGCTGGGCCTCGACGGCTTTATCGAGTCCGAGAAGGAAAACAAGGTAAACCCCACCACAGATGATTATGACGCTCATTATATCTCTCAGGATAAAACAGCTCAGGAGCAGAGCCTCAGAGCTAGAGGCATCAAGACCTCTGACTACTTTATTGAGGTTGATATCGGCAAATTTGCCCCCGACGATGTAATGGTCGTCAACGCCAAGGGCGACCGCGTCCCGCTGGAATATGTGGAGATAGACGGAATAACCTATTACGGCTTCTACGATTTTATAAATCACGGCAACTATAAGCCCGGCGAGAGCTACAGCTCCGTTTACCGGGTGGGCGTGCTCAATTCAAAGGTAAAGGACGCCAATATTGAAAAAAAGGAGATCAAGCTTACCGGTCATTACCTCGTTACTTATAACGATGAGACCAAGGTAACTGATATTACGGATTCCGCTGCTCATACGCTTACCGCTGAGGATAAGCAGAGCATCGGCGAGGGCAATGTGTTCTATAAGCACAATAACTATGAGGTCACCCGTACTGTGAAAGGCAGCGACGGCATCGAGTATAAGGAACATTCAAGGCCCGCATCCCCTGTCAACAGGCTGCTCTATGATTCTATCTTCAATGATAAGGTAGTGACCTACTACCTCTATGCCGACACCAATCAGGTCAAGACCACCAAGACCAACGAGAACGGCGATACTGTCGAAACAGTCGAGGCCTATGACCTTGTGTATGAGGATACAGCACCTTCAATAGAGCATTTGCTTGAGGGCGCTCCCACGGGTACAGCTCATACACTTAACAGTGACGAGTACGACTTTACCCGTGTCAAGGTCTACAAGCTTATAGACGGAAATACCGTCGGCATCGACTTCGAGTCTGACGGCTTTACTCCCAAGAAAGACGCTGACGGCAACATCATCTACAAGACCCCCACCGGCTTTAATTACGACGTGTACGGAAGAAGTTACGGCTCCTCCGAATGGAAGGCTCTGGGTTCCGGCAATACTGTGGCAGACAGTGAAGTATTCCTGCCCGAGGGCATTGACGAGGTCAGAATAGTAGTCAGAAAGCTGACTATCCGCGCCTCCATAACTGCCGAGCTGGACGTTAAGTACAACGTTGACGATGAGCTTTACCCCTACATCTATATTGACAGCGAGCATCTCAAAGCCGACGACAACACGGTCTATGTCGATACCAATGAGGGCACACGCCTGAGGAATACCTTTACAAGGACCCAGTACGTGGGCTCCTATGAGAACCCCAGCAAGACCCTCTACAACGACAGCACCTACTCGCTTTCGTGGCTGAGAGAGTCCACCACCGTTATCGACTCCGGTGCCGCTATCTCTGAATTCAAGTTCCACAACGCATGGGAGGAGCTGACTGAAGAGGAACAGGCTGAGGTCGGCTCATTCCAGCCCAGCGATTACTATACCACCAATATCACTGCCTCGGGTACAGTGCAGTCTGACTCCGAGAGCGCACTTAACCATTTTGCAGTAGTATCCCGCCTGCCCGACGGCGTTACCCCCACAGAGGACTGGCTTGAGGAATTCAAGAAGAGCTTTGTGTTCAGCGGTGTAATACAAGGCACCAACGAGCTCGTTGACGCCAAGTTTATCCTTGATAACGATGCTGTTTCCGTCTACTATGATAATGAAAAGCGCCTTATCGTGGCGGAGTTCAATTTCGACGGCTATTCTCTGAAAAGCGATGAGCTGACCTCGGTCAAGTTCACCTACCCGGCTTCTATATCTCTCGGAAAGGTAAAAGCCTCGGGTCAGACCCAGAGTCAGTTCGTTGCGGAGACCTATGTTACCGTTCTGGACCCCAATGCTAAGCTGAGCCCGGCACCCTATAAGTCCCTTGTCTCGCCGGAGGATAACCCCTTCTCGAACACTCAGGCATCCAAGGCCTCTGCCGGCACAAACATTTCCGCAATGGGCTCACAGAAGAGCAACTATTCCGAAAAGGCTGTTTCCAGCTATTATAATGAATGGATATTTGAGAACACCGCAGAGGTTGACGGCAGCAATACCGACCATCTGGACGCCGATACTCACAGAATGACCTCTGAATACACCTACGACCTGAGTTTCCGCCGCAACATCACTACCGAGAACGAGCCGATAACCGACCCTATGATACTTGATATCGTGGAGGGTCTGGATTCCTCTGCCTGGAAGGGCTATGTCAAGAGCATCAGCTTTAATGAGGGTTACTATCCCGAGAAGAACGGCAGCGACGGATATGAGCCGGCTGTCTATTACCTGTTGGAGAACGCCCCCAGCGTTACAAACTCTTCCAGCGGAGATTACAAAAAGACAAACAGCAGCATTATGAATGCTATCAGTAAATTCCAGAAGTACGGTAATACCGACGATGTAGTTGGCGACTCAGCTTATGCAGAAGACCTTGCGCTCTACCTCAGCCTAAAGGAAGAGATACGGTCTCAGACAGGAGGCTGGACAAAGGCCGCTAAGCTTGACGACGGCTCCTGGGAGATCAATCAGGAGAACGTATATGCCGTTGCAGTCATCTTTGAGGGTAATTATATTGTTACCCAAGGTTCTCTGCAGCTGCGTGCTTCGCTGAATATGAGAGCTCCTGCTCTGGAGAACGACGCCGATTCTACCAATAACAACCGCGCCTCCTATAACGAGGTCCATATGTTTGCGGAGGGCTTTGACCCCGGAAACAATGTACATTATCCTATGTACTCGGTCAGCAACAAAACGCTTGTGATACTGCGCCATTCAGTAGAGCTGGTAAAGGTAAGCTCCAGAGACGGCAGAAGGCTCACCGGAGCGGAATTCGCCGTCTACAACAGCACCACTGAAAACGACTATGTCCATTACTGGACCTTTGACAAGAAGCGCAACAAGAACGAAGATCACTATATGTCCGATATGGAGGTCGATCTGGGCGGCACGCTGGAGCTGAACCTCTCTCCCGGTATTTACTATTATAAGGAGATAAAGGCCCCCACAGGCTTCCAGGCGGACGATTCCCTCTACCGCTTCAGAGTTGTGGCGGACTCCAACGCCGTATATTACTATACCGTTGACCTTAAGACAGCTGCTCAGACTGATGATGAATACCTCGTTATCAACAATGATGAGTTTGACAAATACAAGGACAGCATTTATGCGGGCAAGCAGCCCGTTTCCAACTCTGCTGTGTTCCATGTCTTTGACGGCAGCAGCATTGTAGGCCATTTCAGATGGGATTCTGCCGAGGGCGCCTATGTCTATGACGAGACCGAGCTTGTTTCACCGCTCTCTGATTTGAGCTGCCTTAACGGCACAGTCACCATTAAGAAACTGCCCGCAGGCACCTACTTCTTCGGCAAGACTGCCGACGACAAGGACGGCTACTATTTCTCCGTGGCCGACAACAGCTCCATCAAGCTCAGGGTGATGAAAAAGAGCATCATCACCAATGTTACCTATAACGTTTATGAGAGATCGGGCACAGGCATCTCTGCGAACGACAAGCTTATCGCCTTTACTGGCGGCAACGGCAGTTATTCTCTCAGCGGCTATGCCACAGATACTTCAAGTGCCGCAGTAACTCCCGCCTCTGACGGTAATGTGAACATAACCGGCCTTGACACCAGCAAGGAATATTACCTCACGATAAAGTCTGCCCCTGAGGGCTTCAAGACCTCTAACACCTCGGTCTATGACATCAAGAACGAGAGCGGGTTATCCCTCTATGCCGCAGAGCAGCTCCAGTATACAGGGCGCATCGTGGTGGAGGACGACCCCATCGAGGTGGCCAGCGCCAAGTTCCGCAAGATAGACGGAACCGAGGGCGAGAACTTTGATACCTCCCTTAACGGCGCATATTATAATATGTATCTTGTGGAGAGCGACGGCTCCGAGACCAAGCTCTATTTCAAGTACAACACAGAGAGCAAGCAGTACATCTATGCCGGAACTGCCGGCAACTCTGCACTGACCGATTCTCTTGTCAGTGGAACCACCAACACCGCTCAGGGAATGATAGAGGTCAACGGTCTGCCCTACGGCACCTATTTCCTTCAGGAGACAAAGGCTCCCTCCGGCTACCAGCTGGACGAGAAAAAGCAGTATTTCCGCGTTTCTGCCACCACTATTGACGTGACAGGCAACCTGCACTTCTCCGACACTTCCTCCTCAGAAAGTCAGGAGCCTGAAAACGTTGAGGATGCCACCATTATGATAATGACCGACTCCGAGATAAAGAGCCGGATAGTATTGATCAAGAACGATTATGATGAGCCCTCTGAGTACCTTAAGGACGCCGCCTACAGGCTCTATCGCCTTAAGGCCAATACCGACAGTGAGGTTTCTCAGGAGGATTATCTGGCGGCAGCAGCCTCTGCCTCCTTTGACGCCAAGGGCAACACCGCCAATGCGAATTTTGTCAAGTACTGGGGCGAGGAGCCGGTAGGTCAGGAGTACACCGATGCCACAGGCTCGGCGACCTTTGATAACCTCGATTTCGGCACCTATCTTGTATATGAGTACCGCGCCCCCATAGGCTATACCTGGAATAACGACAAGGATAAGTGGTTCACCTGGACCACCAAGAATAAGACCCCCGTTCAGGGACAGATAATTGTTCTTTCAGCGGCGACGATATCCGCAAACTCCGATACCAGAACGGTTATCGGCACCGATGAAGGGGGCAACGAGTATGCCTACGAGCAGACCGACTATTATGCCTTCTACTCTAACCACCTTGACGAGAGGCAGACCGGTGAGGCACGCCTGCTCAAGACCGACAATAACCGCAATCCCCTTACCGACGGTAACTTCACTCTTTACAAGGTGAATTTCACCGATAACGAGATAAAGGCCTACCTTGACAAGGACAGCAGCTACACCCTCACCGCCGATGACAAGGAAGCGGCTCTTGCCGAAATGACATCAGCTAATGTCATTCCCAGCGAGCATATCGTGAACGGTACGCCTATTCCCACCGATACGGTCATTAAGGAGAACCTCTCCACCGGAGCAGACCCATCAGTGGGCGGCACCGAGGTCGTCAGCGGGCTTGAATGGGGAACATACTACTTCTTTGAGGTCAAGGCTCCCTCCGGCTACAGCAGAGACACCACACCCAAGTTCTTCGATGTAGACTCCGATTCCGTAGGCACCACCATCGAGGTGGGTATGACCGATGACAAGATCTACGGCGAGATCTGGCTCTACAAACAGGCCAAGGAAAAGATCTCCGGCACCGAGGAGCACCTCAAGCTCTTCGGCGCACAGTTCGACCTCTTCGACAGCAATAACGAGGCTGTCAGGGCAGTCCCGAGGCTCCGTCTGGGAGGGCTTGACCCGCGGCCGGACAACGGCGTTGCGGCTAACGGGCGCAAGGAGTTCTTGGTAAAGAGCTTCAATGTAGTCAACAATCAGAAGATAGAGTTCACCATTCTTGACGATAACGGTACGGAGTACACCGTAACTGTTGACTATGAAAACACCGCTGACGGCAAGCTTACGTATTTATCCGTAGCCGAACCCGTCTTTACGGATAAATACGGCAACAACTACAACAGCGATTACCAAGCCGGAGACGAAGCCAAGAACTACCGCGACGACCTGAGACTGGCATACTATGCCATTTCATCTGACGGCGCTTCGGTCTACGACGACGG
>JAFUTK010000020.1 GCA_017471405.1 Ruminococcus sp. | reverse complement strand
GGCGGACAGGTAAAGAGCCGCAGCCGGCTGATATGCTCAAAGTTCATAACGCTTGCCATTTTCGAGCTGTTCTTTATGGCAGTCGCCTTTGTGGGGCTGTGGATATTCGGTTTCATCCTCATCGGAGACGTAAAGCTGGAGAGCTGGAGCAGCTTCTTCCCCTCTTTCGGCATACACTTCCTGATGAACTACTCGCTGATGTGCTTCTGCGCGGCGGTAACGGTCATCAGCCGCAGCAATATGCTGGGAATGATAATCTCCATACTGACCACCACGCAGTTCTTTGACCTGTTCCTTATCCTTATCGAAAGGCTCATACACAGCCAGTTCGACAAGGACGTGGATCTTAGGCAGTATCTGGTCACCACCTGCCTGGTCAAGGCTGAATATTACGCTCCGTTCATAGCAGGGGAGTCGGTGAGCATCGTCAAGCCCATCGTCATCTGCTGTGTGACGGCGGTGATAGCTATTGCAGTATCCCTCTTCTCCTTCGAGAAGCGTGATATAGTGTGAAGCGCGAGAGCGCTCCCTCCTTATAAAAGGGTGTTCTCCCCATCGGGAGAGCACCTTTTTTTGACGTCACGCCTCAACTTGTGCGGGAGCAAAGCCACAGCGCCGCGACCGGGGCTTGAGCGTGCTGTGACCGTAGGTACTCGCGTATGGTAAGTGAAAAGAGAAAGTTCTTTGTCAAATTAACAGCGATCAACAAGTCTCCCCTGTGGAATGCGAGTACCCACGGCTATAGTACGGGCAGACCCCGGTCGCGGCATAGGGGTGACCCGCCCGCAGGGGTGGCAGCGACCAACGGGAGCGCAGCGCGACGTAAAAAATAAATAATTTGCAAAGAAAATTATATAAACCACTTGACAAATTATATAATTGTGCTATAATGTTATATAGAGAAACAAAACAAGAACAAATGAAACGAGACAACAAAGGAGGCAGCGCATATGAAAATAAGCACCGAGAGCCTGAAAAGGTACAAGTGGGAGCTGCTGGCGGGGGCAAACATCATAGCCCTCGTAGCGCTAATGCTGGGAAAAACTTTCCTTTAAGACCGGAGATGATAGTATGAAAAAAAGCGTTTACAGCATCGTTCTGGCTGACGAGGTGGTGGCGGCCATCGACGATATGGCCTACACCCTCGGCACCAGCCGCTCAAATCTTATCAATCAGATATTGGCGGAGCGGGTGTCTATGATGACCCCCGAGATGCGTATGCGGGACATTTTGGAGCGCATAGAGCAGCTGATGAGCGGCAGGCTTTTGCAGGTAGCCCAGAGCACCGGCTCCGCGATGATGCTAAAAAGCCCCCTGAAATATAAGTACCGCCCGACGGTTAATTACAGCGTGGAGCTCTCCCGGAGCTTTTCCGGGACGGTGGGAAGGCTGAAAATATCCCTTCGCACCCAGTCGGAGAGCCTGATAACGATGATAACTGGCTTCTTTAAGCTGTGGATAAGCCTGGAGGGAAAGTATCTCTCCCGCATCATCAAGACCGGCAATCCCTGGAGCGGCGGAGGCGCCAGCTTCGCAAGGGAGTTCTACTCCCCGGGCGGCTCACAGCTCTCAGACGAGCAGATAGCCGAGGCGGTGGGGGGCTATGTAAACCTGCTGGACGAATGTATAAGGCTTTACTTTGAGAACGAGAACGGCGCCGCTGAGCAGATAGAACAGAAATATAAGGAGTATCTGGCAAAGGGCGTAGTGATATTGTAATTCGGAATACGGAATGCGGAATTCGGAATTAAACAGAGAGGAGAGATAACTATGAATGTGAACAAGCTAACACAGAAATCATTGGAGGCACTGCAGCAGGCCCAGAGCATTGCAGTGCAGAACTATAATCAGGCAGTGGACCAGCAGCATATCGTGCAGGCACTGATGGAGCAGGAAAACGGCCTTATCCCTCAGCTGATAGTCAAGATGGAAAAGTCGGCGGAGAGCTTTGCCGGTGCCGTCCGGCAGGCGGTGAACGCCCTGCCTAAGGTTCAGGGCGGCAGCAGACCTCAGGACCAGATGTTCGTGACTTCTGAGCTGGACCGCGCCTTTGCGGAGGCGGAAAATCAAGCCTCCAGAATGAAGGACGACTATGTATCCGTTGAGCATATCTTCTGGGGCATACTGGACTCTCCAAATAAGGAGATGTCGAAAATATTCTCCGACTTCGGGCTCGACAAGGGCGGCTTTCTCAAGGCCTTGCAGGAGGTCAGGGGCTCTGCCAGAGTTACCGGTCAGAACCCGGAGGAGACCTACGACGTGCTGAAAAAGTACGGCACCGAGCTGGTGGAGCTGGCGCGTCAGAATAAGCTGGACCCTGTCATCGGGCGTGACACCGAGATAAGGAACGTTATCCGCATACTCTCCCGAAAGACCAAGAACAACCCTGTGCTCATAGGTGAGCCCGGCGTCGGCAAGACTGCCATAGCCGAAGGGCTGGCGCAGAGGATCGTAGCCGGAGACGTCCCCGACAACTTAAAGGACAGGCAGATATTCTCCCTCGATATGGGCTCCCTCATCGCGGGAGCGAAATTCCGCGGCGACTTTGAGGAGCGGCTCAAGGCTGTATTGCAGGCGGTCAAGGAGAGCGAGGGCAGGATAATAATGTTCATCGACGAGCTCCACACCATCGTGGGAGCCGGCAAGACCGACGGCGCTATGGACGCGGGCAACCTGCTAAAGCCTATGCTTGCCCGGGGCGAGCTGCACTGCATCGGCGCCACTACCCTTGACGAGTACAGAGAGTACATCGAAAAGGACGCCGCATTGGAGCGCCGTTTCCAGACCGTAATGGTGGACGAGCCCACAGTTGAGGACACCATCGCTATCCTCCGGGGACTTAAGGAGAGATACGAGGTCTTTCACGGCGTAAAGATACAGGACAACGCCCTCATCGCTGCGGCGACCCTTTCCAACAGGTACATCTCCGACAGATTTCTGCCGGATAAGGCCATAGACCTTG
>JAFUTK010000019.1 GCA_017471405.1 Ruminococcus sp. | reverse complement strand
GCAAATTCTGATTTATCGCACTAACGAATGTTGCGACTGTGTGTGCTAAACAGCGGCGGGGGCAAGCCCCCGCCCTACGGTGAATTATAAACGTCACAACCGCGGGTGCAAAAGTACGTCGCCCGCTCAATTGAAAGCGACGAAGGAGCGTAACGCGAATTCGCCCGCGGGGGCGTGCCCCGCAAATTCTGATTTATCTCCGCAAGCCTGTTTATTTTACCCCATTATCAGCTCAATGTCCTCCCGCGAGAGGGTGGGGTGCAGGGCGCGGTTCAGAGCCAGTGAGATGATAGCAGCACTCCGGGCGATAAGACTGTCAATGTCCTTGGGGGTGACTATCATACCCAGATGCTCCGGCAATTCGCTGCCGCCGGCAGCCTCGGCTATAACGGAGCAGTCGGTGACGGTTGGGATGCCAATGGCTATGCAGGGTACTCCAAGCGTCCGCTCCGAAAGCTCCACCCGGGCGTTCTCCACGCCGCTGCCGGGGGATATGCCTCCGGTGGAGAGCTGAACAGTGCTGCCCAAATGTGAAAGCTCGGAGCAGGCAAGAGCGTCAATGGCTATTACAAGCTGAGGCTCCACCTCCCGGCAGATGGCTCCGATGAGCGAGCGGGATTCCAGCCCGGTCTGTGCCATCACTCCCGCCGAGATGACCGTCACCTCCGAAAGCTCAGAGGTGTCAAGGTCGGCGGCGAGATGCTTGAGATGCCTCGTGGCAAAGACGCCGGAGGCTACGGCGGGTCCCAGGCTGTCGGGGGTTATCTGCGTGTTGCCGAGACCCCCTATCAGCACCCGCTCCGGCAGGGGCATCAGCCCTCTCAGCTCGGAGGCGATGACCTCCGCCCGGGCAGCCGCCAGCTCGATGCTGTCACTAAGCCGCCCGGAGGAGCAGGCAGCAGTGATGTATCTGCCTACCGGTCTGCCCAGAGCGGCGGCTCCCGCCTCGTTAGTGACCTCTATCTCCGTGACCTTAAGGCCGGCGTCATCATACTGCCTCTCGGACTTGACTATCCCTTCCGCTGAGCCGGATATCCTCTTTTCCAGCTCCAGCGCCATATCAGTTCTTGCTGCCATATTATCCCCTCCGATAGCGGTTTTTAAGCGTTATGCACAATTTTGCCCCTGAATTTTATGCGAATTTTTTTGCCTTTGCTCTTGAAAATATTTTTTCGCTGTGTTATAATATTTAGCGAGGCTTGTTTAAATGGCTGACTGCATTTCCTCTCAGTCGTGCAGTTAGTTTATGCGAATAAGTGAATATTATTCAGAAACTGAGGGAGGTGTCGGTAATGCCGAACATTAAGTCCGCTAAGAAGAGAGTTAAGGTCATCGAGGCCAAGACTTTGAGAAACAAGATCGTCAAGAGTGATCTCAAGACTGCTCTGAAGAAGGCTAACACTGCTGTTGCAGAGGGCGCTGACAACAAGGAAGAGGCTGTAAAGGTAGCTATCAAGAAGGTTGATATGGCTTGCTCCAAGGGTATCATCCACAAGAACAAGGCTGCAAGAAAGAAGTCTCAGCTTGCAAAGTCCCTGAACGCTTGATCTGTAATTTCAAGAGCCGACGGTTTTTTACCGCCGGCTCTTTTTGTTATTATGTCTAAAATGTTACTGCTGTATTAATACAAAATCACGATTTTTTTCCGAGACTATTTATTTGTGGGACAGAAGGGTGTATAATGTATACACATCTAAGCGGCGTCCGGGCTGCGCTGTAAATAAAATGGGGGAGGAAACGGTTATGGACTTCAAGGAGCTGCTTTACAGGATACAGAACATCGAGTTCGAGGACATTTTTCCGCTCTACCGCAGGGAGAAAGACTTAAGGAACCTGCTGATAAACGTGGGCATCTATATGGGCGTCATAATACTGTCGCTGCTGCTTCTGATATTTTTAGGAGATGTTTTCATTCTCGGAGTAATCCTCTGGATAGTAGGTGTCATTTCTATTGTCTATTCTTTGGTGGGAATGACTGCCGAGCTGCTCAGGTTTATGAAATACAACTGAAATGTACATAATAAAAACGCTCCCAAAAGGGAGCGTTTGTTTTTATCAAAGACTTGAGAATATAGAGTCTGCTTTCTTTTCCTTGCGCCTCTTTTTGCGGTTCTGACGAATCTGCTCGAGAGGGTCACCGAACATTTCCTTTGCCTGCTCCAGATCCAGAGGCTTTGCCTCCGGCTGTGCCGGGTTGGAGAGGAAGGAGGTCATTTCCTTTAGCAGCAGCTTCTGCTCGAAGAGCTCAACTGCCTCCTCGCAGGTCGCTGCCTCGCCGTTTGTGAGCAGCTCCTCTATCTGGTCGATGTTGTCCATATAATCAAGGGACATCCAGTCAACTCTCTTTTTCAGACCTCTATAGTAGTCATCACGCTGTCTAATGAGCTGCTGGTCGCGGAGCTCCAGACCCTGTATCTGCTCCTTGATGCCCTCGTTGACCTCGCGCTGTCTCTCGATAGCCTCTGTCAGACGGTATCTTAGAAACATTATCCCGACTATAGCCAGAGCTACTGCAACGACTACGAATACGATGAGAGCCACCAGCCACATTTTGGTGATGAGGTAGAGGAGAAGTCCCATAATGAGCCCGCCGCCTGCGGCGATACCCAGGACCATCATCATCTTCTTTTTAAAGTCGAATTCCTTCTCCACATCGTACTGGTTGTGTATATAGCTGTTGAGGTATTCCTTGTTCTGCTGATTAACGGTCACAGCATCTTCAAAGTGATAATAGCGCTGAAAATACTCCTTGACCTGCTTGATTCTTTCAAGCTCGGATGCATCCGCCATATTCTTTTACTCCTTAAACTGGGATTGATATGCGTGTTCAGACAATTACCTTTTTAAAGTATAACACACGATACATAGTTTGTCAATCTTTTTTTCATTATTTTTTAGATTTTTAAATCCTGCAAACTGCCGTAAAAGATAGGCTTTGTGCCTTATCCGTCAAATCGGCATAGGAAGCCCTCAAAGCGGGGAGGAATTTTGTCTAAAGCTCCGAATTTCGGCTTGCGGCGTTGCGAAATTGTTTTATAAGTACTATAATAAATATCGGTGTGTGCAGGCGTCACACGCCGCTAAAATCAGGAAAGAAGTGTGTTCAAGTGGACAAGATAGGTTTCTTCAGGGACCTAGCGATAATATTCCTCACAGCGAAGGTAATGGGACTTGCTGCCAACAAGCTCAAGGCTCCCCAGGTGGTGGGAGAGATAGTCGCCGGACTGCTCATCGGGCCCTCGGTGCTGGGCTGGGTAGGACAGTCGGATTTCCTCTCGATGATGGCTGAGATCGGCGTTATCCTGCTGATGTTCAGCGCCGGCATCGAGACCAATATGAAGGACCTGCTGAAAACGGGCCCAAAGGCGCTGCTGGTGGCCTGCATAGGCGTGCTGGTGCCTCTGATGGGAGGCACTGCTCTCTACGGCGCCTTTTACGGCTTCGGCAAGCTGGGCAGCGAGCATTTCCTGCGGGCAGTGTTCATCGGAACGATAATGACCGCTACTTCTGTGGGCATTACGGTTCAGGCGCTTAAGGAGCTGGGAAGGCTCAAGGGACACATTGGGACGCTCATCACCAGTGCCGCCATAATCGATGACGTCATCGGCATCATAGTGCTAACCTTCGTCATCGGCTTCAAGGACCCGGACTCCAATCCTTTGGACGTGGTATGGCACACTGTGCTGTTCATAGTGTTCTCCATAGGTGTGGGCTTTGCCTGCTACTACATTTTCAAGCTCATCGACAAGCGCTATCCTCATCAGAGGCGGGTGCCGATACTGGGGCTGGCGCTGTGTATGTTCTTAGCCTACGCCGCCGAAAAGTATTTTGGCATCGCTGACATCACCGGCGCATATGTGGCGGGACTTATCCTCTGCTCGCTGCACGACTCCAACTACATCGCCCGAAAGATAGATATCAGCTCCTATATGATGTTCGGTCCGGTGTTCTTTGCGAGTATCGGTATAAAGACCCAGTTTGACGGCATCAACGCGGAGCTGCTGATATTCTCGCTATGCTTTGTGCTAGTGGCGCTGCTGACGAAGATAATCGGCTGCGGGCTGGTGGCAAAGTGTATGAGATACAGCTGGCGGGACAGCCTCAAGGTCGGAGTGGGAATGATGACCAGGGGCGAGGTGGCGCTGATAGTTTCTCAAAAGGGCCTGTCGGTGGGAATGATGGACGCGAAGTATTTCACCTCGGTCATTCTACTGATTATAGCATCCTCAATACTGACGCCCATAGTTTTGAAGCTGCTTTTCCGGGGAGAGCCTCCGGAGGAGGAAGAGCAGGAGCAGGCTCCGGCAGCACAGCCTGCCTGATACCGGGAGGGATAAAATGAACGTTATATTCGACATCGGCAGAGTGCTGATAGATTTTGATTTTGAGGGCTATGTACGCTCCTGGTTCCCGGGTGAGGCTGCCGAGGCGGTGATAAAAGCTATGTGGCTAGGCTCCGACTGGCAGCACCTTGACAAGGGCGACCTCTCCGATGAGGAAGTGCTGGGGCTTTTTATCTCCAAGGCGCCGGAGTACGAGCGGGAGATAAGGCTCACCTTTGCCCGTCTGGGGGAGATACCGAAGCAGAAGCCTACGACAATTCCTATGATAGAGGAGCTTAAGGCGAGAGGGAATAAGGTATATTACCTCTCCAACTACTTTGAGTATCTTATCCACTCAGCCCCCTGGGCGCTGGAATTTGTTTCCCACACCGACGGGGGAGTGTTCTCCTGCCATTATCATGAGATAAAGCCCTACCCGCAGATATTCTCCATACTTTGCGAAAAGTACGGCATCGATCCTGCTGACAGCGTTTTCATTGACGACAGCCCGAAGAACGTAGAGGGCTCGAACGCCTTTGGCATCAGAGCGATACTCTACACCGGGCAGACGCCGGAGGAGCTGTTCAAGGAAATCGGAGTATGAATAAATATAAAGTTTACTGCTGAAAAGGTATCTTCCCCTCAGGGGGGAGGATACCTTTTTCGGCACTTTCTCCGCCGCAGGCTGAGGAGTGACAGATGATCGGCGGGAAATGCGCTCCCCGCCGTAGGCGTGGGAGATGCATTTCCCGCAGTCCCCGAGCCGCCGCAGGCGGTGAGGGAAAAATTTTTTCAGGTGTAACCTTTTCATACCGGCTTGCGTGTATATAGGTGAAGCGCTTCAAATAAAAAGAAAGGAGCTGTGCAGATGAAGGACGATGAGCTTGTTTCCCTGCTATTTGCCCGCGACCAGCAGGCATTGGCGGAGCTAAAAACCAAATACGGTGCCTACTGCTATACCGTTGCCTGCAATATCCTGCGCAGCAGAGAGGACGCGGAGGAATGTATCAGCGATGCGCTCCTTGCGGTCTGGAAGAGCATACCTCCCGCAAGGCCGGAGAATTTGCAGATGTATTTAGCTAACATTGTCCGCAACACCGCCATCAGCCGCTGGCGCAAAGACCACGCCGACAAGAGAGGCTCCGGACACATCGAGCTGCTGCTGGAGGAGCTCTCTGACGCAGCTGCCGGCGATAAGTCAATAGAGGGGCTGGACGATGTCCTATCACTGCGGGAGAGTTTCAACGGTTTCCTGCGCTCGCTGCCAAAGGAGCAGCGCTGCATCTTCCTGTTACGCTACTGGTATATGCTCACCGTTCCGGAGATAGCGCAGCGGCTGGGGATAGGCGAGAGCAAGGTGAAGGTCACTCTGCACCGCACGAGAGCAAAGCTGAAAAAACATCTGAAAGAGAGGGATAACTATGAATGATAAAATGCTTGATATCATCGGGCTAGCCGATGAGGAATTTTTACTTGAAGCACAGTCTGCAAAGAAGGCGAAGCGCCGCTTTTCAGCGGGCTTCATCGCCGCGGCGGCAGCCGCAGCCGTAATGACCGTTACCGCCGGGGCAGCTATCGGGAGCCTTATGCACAGGGCAAGCGTTGAATACTATCACAATGAGATAATGACCTCCCAGATAGAGGAGGGCGGCTATGTGCTGGGGCAGGTAACGGAGAACGAGCACCTGCGCCTGACCCTTGAATACCTGCTGGTGGACGAGAACTATGCCTATGGCGTTGTCACTGCGGAGTACCTTGACGGCGCCGGCAAAGAAGCCTTTGAAAACAAATCTCTTATGATGCTGGACGAGGACGGCAGAAATCTTCAGAGCCGTGCGCAGGGCGGAGAGATCATCAGGGCGATTTTCGGGCGTGGTATCATCGGCAACGGCACCCCTGACAGGCAGGCTTATCTGATGGAGCTGGATCTCCGCGACCCCTTTATGGCAAAGCGCACCCAGCTGCCGGATAACCTGAAAATAATCTTTGTCGAGGACGAAAAGCTCCCCTTAGGGACGGACGCGGTACTGAAAGAGTCCGACCTCCCCGGCGGGGGCGTTTTGGAGGGGCTCAGCTTTGAGATAAGCCTCAAGCCCAACACCGAGAGCGTATATCTTACCTCCGACAGCGGGCACAGGGCTTATATCTCCGAGTTTATGTACGACATACAATATTCTGACCTGGGCGGCACCTTTGCCGATAACTGGACTTTTCCCGACACCCTGACCCTGAACTACAAGGACGGCACAAAGAAAACGCTCAAATACTCCCACACATCTCCCCGGACCAGCGATATGCGACACGAAGGGGGACACTATGACGACTTGGAAAACTGTGACGTTCACGGGACCTTCAATAGCCTCATTGACCTTGAGGGGCTTGAATCGGTGGAATACGCCGGGGAGACCTATAGGGGAAACGCGGCTGACGCCGCTCAATGAATAATGAATAACGAATATTGAATAATGAATAATAAAGGAATCCAGCCTAATTGCTAGCAATTAGCCGAAAGTTTGCTTCGCAAACATTTGCCTTGCGGCGATGTATTTCCTGCGCCCCTGCGGGGGCGCTTTTTGTTTTAGGCGCGGAAGCCTGAAAAATCTCAAAATAGCTCTTTACTTTTTTCAAATGTTGTGCTACAATAGATTTACAGCAATTTAAAGCTTTTGTGCTTTTATACTTTCAATCAATAAACCGAAAGGACTTGAAAAGAATGCCTATTACAGAGCTTCTTACCCGCAACTCCGAGCTTTACGGCGACGAGGTAGCACTCGTGGAGGTCAATCCCGAGATAACCGAGAAGAAAAGAGTGACCTGGAAGGAGTATGAGCTCATTGAGACAAACCCTGTTGCTCACTACAGACGGGAGATAACCTGGAGAGTATTCGACGAGAAGGCCAACCGCTTCGCCAATATGCTCCTTGCCAGAGGTGTCAAGAAGGGCGACAAGATCGGCATACTGCTGATGAACTGCCTTGAGTGGCTGCCCATTTATTTCGGCGTCCTCAAGACCGGCGCGCTGGCGGTGCCGCTGAACTTCCGCTACGCATCTGACGAGATAAAGTACTGTCTCGATCTTGCTGAGGTGGATATACTTATGTTCGGCCCCGAATTTATCGGACGCATTGAGGAAATCGCAGAGGATATCAGCCGCAACAGGCTGCTGTTCTATGTGGGAGAGGGCTGCCCCTCCTTCGCGGAGCATTACGACAGTCAGGTGTGCAACTATTCCTCCTCCGCCCCGGACATCACCCTGACAGACGAGGACTACGCTGCTATTTACTTCTCCTCCGGCACCACAGGCTTCCCCAAGGCCATACTTCACAAGCATCAGAGCCTTGTTCATTCCGCCAAGGTGGAGCAGGCTCACCACGGTCAGCAGAGGAACGATGTTTTCCTCTGTATCCCTCCCCTCTACCATACGGGAGCAAAGATGCACTGGTTCGGCAGCCTCTATTCCGGCAGCAAGGCGGTGCTGTTAAAGGGTGTAAAGCCTAAGTCCATTATTGAGACAGTCTCCAACGAGCACTGCACAATCGTTTGGCTGCTGGTGCCCTGGGCGCAGGATATCCTTGACGCCATCGACCGCGGCGACATCGACCTTTCCCAGTATGAGCTCAGTCAGTGGAGGCTTATGCACATCGGCGCACAGCCTGTTCCTCCCTCCCTTATCCAGCGCTGGAAGAAGATATTCCCCCATCACCAGTACGATACCAACTACGGCCTCAGCGAATCCATCGGCCCCGGTTGCGTGCATCTGGGCGTTGAGAATATCCACAAGGTGGGCGCTATCGGCAAGGCCGGTTACGGCTGGGAGGTCAAGATAGTTGACGAGCGAGGCGAGACCGTTGAGCGCGGCGGCGTTGGAGAGCTCTGTGTAAAGGGCCCCGGAGTTATGACCTGCTACTACCGCGACGAAAAGGCCACCGCCGAGACCTTAAAGGACGGCTGGCTCTTCACCGGCGATATGGCTCAGGAGGACGAGGACGGCTTCATCTTCCTTGTTGACCGCAAAAAGGACGTTATCATCAGCGGCGGTGAGAACCTCTACCCCGTACAGATTGAGGACTTCCTCCGCTCGCACCCCGCCATCAAGGATGTGGCGGTCATAGGTCTGCCGGACAAGCGTTTGGGAGAGATAGCAGCGGCGATAATCTCCGTAAAGGAGGGTATGACCCTCACCGAGCAGGAGGTAAACGAGTTCTGCTACAAGCTGCCCAGATACAAGCGCCCCCACAAGCTGATCTTTGCCGACGTTCCGAGAAACCCCACCGGTAAGATCGAAAAGCCCAAGCTCCGCGAGATATACTGCGGCGAGAGCCTTGTGGCCACACAGATAAAGGGCTGAAAGTAATAGTACTTTGTATAAAAGCTATCCCTTCCACTTTTGGGAGGGATAGCTTTTATGATTGAAAGAGTATGAAAAAAGCTCCCCGCCGCAGCGGGGAGCTTGCTTTTGTCTGGTGAGATTATGCCTGGTTCTTCTCGTAGTACTCGTTCATTCTATCGTAGATGACCTCGGGGGTGTAGCGCTTGATGGCCTTCTCGTTGACGGTGATATTCAAGGCTTCTACCCAGCTGTCCAGCAGCTTCTGGAAGTCATCAGACTTCATAGCCTGGAGAATGGAGTAACGGTTTGCACCCAGATAATCGGTGCGCTCAGTAACATCGCCCTTGATGACGATGTAGTAGCCGTTTTCGTTCTCGAAGCCCTGGGCCTTGCCGGTCTCCATTGAGCTGATGAACTTGAACAGCTTGCCGGATTCGTTGTTCAGATCTTCTTCGGAATACTGTCCGAAGTTGAGCATTACCTCGTTCTCGTAGGGGTCGGAGGTGGTCTCAGCCTCTGAGCTCTCGTCTGCGGAGGATTCATCGGAGGAAGTCTCGGAGGAAGCCTCGGAGGAAACGTCCGACTCTGCCTGGGAGGAGGTGTCCTCGCTGTCGGCACTGGTGTCGTCGCTCTCGGAGGAAGCATCATTGTCGGTGTCTGCCGCTGCGTCGGAGCTGTCGTCGATATCAGAGCTGCTCTCGGCCTCGGAGGAGGTATCAGAGCTTTCATCGGAGGAGGTCTCCGAGCTTTCGTCAGCAGAGGAGGAATCGTCCTCGGAGCTGGCGGCGGTGTACTCATCGTATGCCTTGATTATCTCATCGAAATCCTCAAAGCTGACGCCCTCAGCATCTGCTAAGAACTTATCGCGGTCAGCCAGCTTTTGCTCGTTCTCGGCAGCAGCCGCAGCCTCGTCGGAGTTGGAGGACTTGTATATGGCGATAATTTTATAGCGCAGGAAGTTTTCGTTGATATAGGTCTGGAGCTGCTCGTCGGAAACAGGCTCCTTGCCGTCCTCGGCATAGTAGTGGTCGAACAGGGCATTGCTCATCAGCGATGCCTTGTAGATCTCCTTCAGCGACTCCTTGCTGATGCCCTCATACTCGTAAAGTGCACCGTAGGTATCCCAAGTGTCGTTGGCGGTGGAGCTGACGGTCTTGAGCTGGTCCTCGGTCAGTGAGAGGCCTTCGGCTTCCATCTGCTTCTTGAGAGCGATATACTCCTTGGTGTTTTTAAGTGCGTAATCCTTGACGTAATCAGAGAGGGGAACGCCGTCCACCTGTTGGGAGAAGGGGTCCTCGGTGATGCCCTGATAGTAGAGCATATTCAGCTGAGAGGAAAGCTCATTCTGAATAAATCCGATATATACGCCAGCCTTAACCTCCTCGTCACCGACCTTTACGGAATAGGTCGTATCGGAGCAGGCGGTCGCTGTGCTTGCCATAACTGCACAGGCGAGCAGTGCTGCCAACTTTCTGAACCTTGCCATATCTTTTTCTATCCTTTCGTTTTATGATAAGCCAGTGTGTTTTCAATTTAACTAATATATTATACACCAGATCCCTAAATAAGTCAACCCTTTTTTGCCTGGGAAGCAGGTCAGTGAATAAAAAAGACTTGATTATTTTTCGGGAGTGTGATATAATCGGAGAGTAAGAAATTTATATTCAGCAATGGAGGAATAATTATGTCAATGTACATCACCTGTCTCGACCTTGAAGGAGTTCTCGTTCCCGAGATCTGGATAGCTTTTTCAGAGGCCACCGGTATCCCTGAGCTTAAAAGGACTACCCGTGACGAGCCCGACTACGACAAGCTTATGAAGTACCGCATCGCTATCCTCAAGGAGCATGGTCTGGGCCTTAAGGAGATACAGGATACCATAGCAAAAATTGACCCCATGCCCGGCGCAAAGGAGTTTTTGGACGAGCTCAGAGGCTGCTGCCAGGTAATCATTCTCTCGGACACCTTCACGCAGTTTGCAGGGCCTCTTATGAAGAAGCTGGGAATGCCCACTATCTTCTGCAACACTCTGGAGGTCGCTCCCGACGGCGAGATCACCGGCTACAAGATGAGAGTGGAGAAGTCCAAGTTCACCACCGTCAAGGCGCTGCAGTCCATCGGGTTTGAGACCATCGCCTCCGGTGACAGCCATAACGACCTGGGAATGATTCGCGCCAGCAAAGCAGGCTTCCTGTTCAAGAGCACTGACTCCATAAAGGCGGAGAATCCCGACCTCCCCGCCTTCGAGACCTACGATGAGCTGCTGGCAGCCATCAAGGGCGCAATGGACTGATAAAACAAGATAAATCCCGAGCCAACGTAATCGGCTCGGGATTTTTTTGTGCCGCTGCGCCAAGCATATGACCTGCACCAAACGAGCCTCACTCTGTGAAATGCGAGTACCTACGGTCACAGTACGGGCAGGCCACAGTCGCGGCGCCGCAGCTATCTTTACGCAGAGGGTGAGGCGTGACGCCAAAAAAAGCTTGATTTATTAATTTGTTTGTGGTATAATAATTATGTATAACATCTTGACGCCGACAGGAGGTCCCTTATGTCTGAAAGAAACTGCTCCCATACGCTTTGGTATACCTCGCCTGCCGAGGATTGGAATGATGCTCTTGCCCTCGGTAACGGACGCATCGGAGCTATGGTGTTCGGTCAGCCGCTCTATGAGCGCATCTGCCTGAATGAGGACTCCGTCTGGTCGGGAGGTCCCAGAAAGAGAAACAACGCCTCCGCTCTGCCGCGCCTTGAAGAGGTAAGGCAGCTGCTGCGGGAGGAAAGGATAGAAGAGGCCGAGGCCATCGTGCTGGACGCCTTCTGCGGAACGCCTGTCAATCAGCGGCACTATATGCCGCTGTGTGATATGAATATTATCCACTACAGGGAGAGCACCTGCGAGTACATAGAGCGGGGGCTGGACCTGCGGGACGCAGTGGCTTACACCGAATATAACATCGGCAGCTGCCGGATAAGGCGGGAGATGTTCGTCTCCGCGGCGGATCAGGTAATGGTCATCAGAATGACAGCAAGCGAGCCGGGGGGAATAAGCGTCCGGGTAAAGCTGGATGGCAGGGACGATTACTTCGACGACAACACCCCTAAGGGCGACAGCATAATGCTTTACGGAGCCGAGGGCGGTGCCGACGGCATCGGCTTTGCGGCGTATGTGAAGGCAGTGAGCAAGGGCGGAAGGATTGAGCCCTACGGCAGCTTTTTACAGTGCACCGACTGCGACGAGCTTACCCTTTATTTCGGCACACAGACCTCCTACAGGTTCAAAGGGGAGGACTACAAGGGTCAGGCGGCATTTGATGCCGACTTTGCCGCAAAGAAAAGCTATGAGGAGCTGCTGGCAGCTCACATCGAGGACTACCGCAGCTACTACGACAGGAACAGCATTGACCTTCCCGACGACAGCGAGGGAGCAGCAGCTCTTCCCACCGATGAGCGTCTTGAGCGCTTTAAGAACGGCGGCAAGGACAACAAGCTCATCGAGCTTTACTATAACTTCGGGCGCTATCTGCTGATAGCCTCCAGCCGGGAGGGAACCCTCCCCGCGAATTTGCAGGGAATCTGGAACAAGGATATGTGGCCGGCCTGGGGCTGCCGTTTCACCGTCAACATCAATACCGAGATGAACTACTGGGGGGCGGAGCTGTGCAACCTCTCCGAGCTGCACACGCCGCTGTTTGACCACATCGAGAGGATGAGACCGAACGGCAGGGTGACTGCCAAGGAAATGTACAACTGCCGGGGCTTTGTGTGCCACCACAATACTGATATCTGGGGAGACACCGCTCCGCAGGACCTGTGGATGCCGGCGACCCAGTGGCCTATGAGCGCCGCGTGGCTCTGCCTGCATATATGGGAGCATTACAGATTTACTCAGGACAAGGCATTTTTGGCCGAGAAGCTGGACACCCTCTGCGAGTGCGCACTGTTCTACGTGGACTTCCTCATTGAGGACAGCGAGGGCAGGCTGGTCACCAGCCCCTCGGTATCTCCGGAGAACACTTACCTCACCCAGAGCGGCACCAAGGGCTCGCTTTGCCAGGGACCCTCTATGGACAGCCAGATAATATACGAGCTGTTCACCGCCGTCATCGAGGTTTCGGGGTTATTGGGTCAGCGTGAGGACTTTGCGGGACAGCTTGCCGCTATGCGGGAGCGCCTGCCCAAGCCTGAGATAGGCAAATACGGCCAGATAAAGGAATGGGCGGTGGACTATGACGAGGTAGAGCCTGGGCATCGGCACATCTCCCAGCTGTTTGCCCTCTACCCAGCGGATATGATAACCCGCAGACATACCCCCGAGCTGGCGGCAGCCGCAAGGGCGACCTTAGAGCGGCGCCTTTCTCACGGCGGCGGTCACACCGGCTGGTCGAGAGCGTGGATAATCAACCACTGGGCACGGCTGGGGGACGGCATAAAGGTTTATGAAAACGTCCGGGCGCTGCTTTCTTACTCCACCAGTAAGAACCTTTTCGATATGCACCCGCCATTCCAGATAGACGGCAACTTCGGCGGCTCGGCAGGAATTGCCGAGGCTCTGCTCCAGTCTCAGGGTGGAGAGATAGAGCTCCTGCCTGCACTTCCGGAGGAATGGAGCGATGGCAGCTTCCGGGGGCTTCGCGCCAGAGGCGGCTTTGAGCTGGACGCCGAGTGGCACGGCGGCAGGCTGCATGAGGTGACCGTCAGGTCCTTAGCAGGCGGAGTATGCAGGATGGTCGGCCCCAAGAATGTGGAGATAACCTGCGGTGGCGAAAGGGTCGTGCACGGCTATGAGAACGAGACTGTCTCCTTTGAGACGGAGGCAGGGAAGGAATATAAGATAAGCTACCGATTTTACAGCGAGCTGTTCGGTGAATTCAAGGGTATCCTTGACAGGGAGCACGGAACAAAAGTATAAAAACGGAGAGGTAACATCATATGGTTCAAAGAAAACTTGCAGTGCTTGCGGCAGTACTTATGCTGACAGGCTGCGGGAACAGAATAGGAGAGAACGGTGATATCTCCGCTTCGGAGCATACAGTCACCAAGACCGAGACTACTACGACCGCTCCCGAGGAGCCTCCCGCCGAGGAGGTAACGACCTCATCAGAGGCCGAGATAATCCCGGCAGAGCTGCCCTTCGAGGAGTTTGAACAGACTGTAGAGGCTGAGGACGGAGAAATAACCGGCAATGCAGTTATTGCTTCCGAAAGGGAGGCCTTCTCAGGCGAGGGATATGTCTCCGCACTGGATACCGACGGCGGGCTGGTGCTGACCTTCAATGTCCCTGAGGCCCAGTATTACAATATCTTCGCTGCTGTTGCCGCGGAGAAGAAAAGCTCCTGCTCGCTTGGCATCAATGCCTCGCATATCGGGGACTTTGAGGTGGCGGAGGACGATAAGTTCTCGCTGGTGACCTTTTACAACATCTATCTTGAAAAGGGTGAGGCTCAGCTGGCGCTGACCGTCAACAGCGGGACTATAGACGTGGACTATGCCACCGTTCAGTCCAGTACCGAGGTAAGGGATCTACAGCTCACACTGGATAAGCCGTCGCTGGTGAACAAGAACGCCGACTACAATGCACAGGCACTTTATCAGTACCTCTGCGATAGCTACGGCAAGACCATACTTACCGGACAGCACGATACTGTCGGCACACTGACCGAGACAAGAAAGATATACGAGCTTACCGGACGCTACCCGGCAATACGGTTCGGCGACCTGATGCCCTTTACTCAGGATATGATAATGGGCGAGAACGAGTTGGAGTATGCCGAGAGGTATTACTCAGAGGGCGGCATCATAAGCTATATGTGGCACTGGATAGACCCGATCGGCGGTCTGAGCTATTATGCAGACGAGACGGATTTCGACCTCTCCAAGGCTGTCACTGAGGAGAAGATATCTGAGCTCTCCATAGAGGAGCTGGAAAAGCTTCACGAGGAGGAGAAAATCTCCGACGAGTGCTTGGCCATAGTCAAGGATATAGATAAGATCTCAGAAAAGCTGGGTGAGCTCCAGGAGCAGGGCATAGCGGTCATATGGCGTCCGCTTCACGAGGCCTCCAACGGTTATTTCTGGTGGGGCCACGACGTGGACTCATACAAGTGGCTGTGGCAGCTGCTGTATGAGAGGCAGACAAATTACCACAAGCTCAACAATCTCATCTGGGTATGGTCGGCACAGAACGCCGGCTGGTATGTGGGAGATGACAGCTGCGATATCGTATCTGTGGATATCTACGACAAGGGCAACCTTTCCGGTCACGCAGAGAGGATGCTGTTCTTACAGAAGATAGCTCCGAATAAGCTCATAGCTATGAGCGAATGTGGCACGCTGCCCTCCATACAGTCAGCTGCTAACGAGCATACTATATGGAGCTATATCGGTCAGTGGGGAGGCAGCTTCCTGCTGAACGATGAGGCGGGGCTCAATACAGAATACAATTCACTGGAGGATCTGGTGCTGTTTTACTCTAATGACCTGACGGTAACAAGAGATGAGCTGCCGGATCTTAAGGCAAAGGCTGCCGAGCTCGAAGCCGCTGCAAAGGAGAACGAGGTGGCCTCTGAGCCTGACGACAGCAGCGCTGCCGCCGATGAAAGCAGCAGTACAGATGAAAGCTCCGAGCAGGAGGAAAGCTCGGAGAAGGAAGAATGACCAACTGACCGAAAGAGGCGATCTCATTGATCGGAAAATATAAAATAGCTGCGCTCTGCGTCTCGAGGATATTTGACGACTCTACCCACGAGATAGTCACAGAGCTCAATAAAAACATTACCGAAAAGGGCTACCGGCTCTTTGTATATCATTCCTGCTCCGATCTTTACTGGGATTCTCCCACAGAAAAGGGCGAGGCTGCTATTTTCAGTTTGATAGATATGCGCGCCATAGATGTTCTTATAATCGTCGATGAGATGATAAAGAACAAGTTCATAGTGCACAAGCTGATAGACAAGGCCTCCATCTTCGATGTGCCGGTCATTATGATCGGCGGAGATTATCCCGGCGTCATCAATATCGGCTTTGACTTCGAGAGCGGCTTTGAGGACGTGGTGCGGCACGTTGTGGAATATCATGGACTGAAAAAGCTCCACTTCATCGCAGGTCTTGAGGGCAATGATTTCAGCGAGCGCAGGATAGATGTTTTCGAGAGAGTTCTGGCAGAGAACGGCATCCCCTTTGACAGGAGCACTATGCTCAGCTACGGCGATTTCTGGTCAGTGCCTACCGTTGCAGCCGTTGAAAAGCTGCTGGCAGGCGGCGAGCTGCCGGAGGCGATAGTCTGCGCCAACGACACAATGGCGATAAGCGCCGCCAACACCCTCACTAACGCCGGAGTGAAAATACCCGATGAGGTAGTGGTCACCGGCTTCGACGGCATAATGGAGATAAACTTCTCTTCGCCGCGGCTCACTACCAGTCTCTGCTGCTACGGCGACATAACCGGCAAGATAGCCGGTCTGCTGACTCTGGGACGTGAGGAGCTTTTGCAGGAGGCGCACTATTTTATCAAGCCCAGGCTCATCATCAACGAGAGCTGCGGCTGTCATGGCGGCAGCATCATAAATCCCGCAAAGCATATGACAGACCTCAACAACCGTTTCTACCGCTACAAGGAAGAGGATAAGACCTTAAACGAGATAGGAGTGCGCATACTGGCAGGGAAAAATTTACAGTCGGCGGCAAATGAGCTCCACTCTCCCATAATCTTCAATATGCGCTGTATGCTGAGAAAGGAAGTCATCGACGAGACCATAGACCCGGTGGAGAAGGATATCCCTCACGATTTCGGTGAGGAGCTCTGCGTTTTCTATGACACCGATGCGCCTTATCCCTTTGTGCCTCACTTTCTCCCCACCAAGGCAGTGATACCCGGGCTGGAGACCACGATGGATATGGGCTATCCCGTTATCCTGACGGCGCTGAGCTTCCTTGACGTCCCGCTGGGATATGTGGCCTTCTCCTTCCAGAACTATGACATCATAAATTATGAAAAGATACCCCAGACGGTCAACGCCCTGAACAATTCCATAGGAGCTTACAGAAACCTGCGCTACCAGCAGTATATCACCAAGCAGGTGCAGCAGCTCTCCCAGTACGACCAGCTCACCGGGCTCTATACCCGCGGCGGCTGCGCCAGAGCCTATGCGGCGCTGGTGGAAAAGCTAAGAGAGCAGAACCGCCCCATAACCGTTGTTATGACAGACCTTGACGGTCTCAAGCACATCAACGACAACTACGGTCACAACGAGGGGGACTATGCCATTAAGGCAACAGCCACTGCCCTGAAAAATTCCTGCCCAGAGAATTCGGTGTGCATAAGAATGGGCGGCGACGAGATGGCGGCGTTCCTTTCAAGCAGTGCTCCTGTTGAGGACATCAAGCACGAGATTGAGGCAAGGCTGCGCTCCATAAGCCGCACCGCAAAGAAGCCCTACACTATCTCCGCCAGCATTGGAGTGTTCCGCTCCTCCGACAGAGAGGATATTCCCTCCTTTGAGGACCTCATCAGAATGTCCGACGAGAAGATGTACGTCGAAAAGGCAGAGCACAGAAGGCTCAGAGCGGAAAAGAAATGATAAAAATATATGCCCCTATCCTAAAACGGATAGGGGCGTTTTCTGTGCCTTGTATGGTTATGCATCAGTCGTTGATGACGACCTCCTGAACGGTGCCGTCTACATTGAGCAGGCCGTAGCGGGAGCCGAAGTCGATGTAGTTGCTGGAAAGCATATGGCACTTGACGCCGCAGTTGTCCACGATAACGTCGCCGTAGCCTTCAAGGTCGCCGATGCCGGCTGCCGAGTGACCCTCACAGGTGAGGGTTATCTGTGAGTAGTGCAGGTCGCAGTACAGCTTGCCGCTGTAGGTGCCGATGCACTTGATGTTGCTGCCGCGCATATTGGCGGTGAAGCGTCCGTTTGCCATAGAGACCCTTCCGGTGCCGCCGGATACAACACCCACCGCGGAGAGATTTGCTCCACGCATATTGGAGTTGAAATTGTAGTTCTTGACGTAGATATCCGTTTCGCCCTCCAGCGAGCCGATGCCCACGCAGTTTGCGGAGGAAACCTCCCAGTCGCAGCCGCACTCCTGCATATTGACATGGCTGTTGCCGTGGAGCACGCCTATCATAACGCAGTTGTCGCCGGAGCCGGATATGTCGTACTTTCCGCCCAGCATAGTGACGGAGGTGTTGTTGTCGTTCTTGCCGCCGCCGATGCCGATAGCGGTCTCGCCGCTGACCTCAACAGCTACCGAGCCGGAGATATCGAAGCTGATGTTGCCTGCGCTGTGGTCGGCGTCCGCGCCGATGCCGAAGCAGTTGGTCATTTCTGCTCTGATATGCAGAGAGCCGCTGCCGGTCACCTTTAGTGAGGCAGTGGAGGGAACGCTTATGCCGCGGCACAGCAGCTCACTGGCGCCGTCCAGCACCAGCTCAACATCGCTGCCATCACCGAGATTGATTATCGAATCGGTGCGCTCGTAGGATATGGAAACGGTCTTTAAGGTAACCTTGGTCTTAAGTCCGTCCTTGACGATGATGGTCAGGTTCAGCAGCTTGTCCTTCTCGCCCACAAGGGTAACGTTGTCCGTCTCAATAAATACGGTGTTGTAGCGGTTGAATACCAGCTCGCAGAGGTCAACTACCTCGCCCTCGGCGGGGTGGTAGCTTCTGGTGACGTCTCCGGAGAACTCGAGGTTTATCTTAACGATCTCCTCCTTGATGCTGCCGGCTATCTCATAAACGAGGATAGGCTTGGGGCGGGAGACATAGAAGCCCTGCAGAAGGTCGGAGCCCAGCTGTATCATAGTTTTCATTTCGTCGTAGTTCTCGACTCCCTCGGCCAAAGCGAGGTAGCCGTTCTCGTGCATAAACTCAATAAGTCCGCCGACCAGCCTCTGCATCTTGGGCTTGCGCTGAATATCCTCGATAAGGGCGCGGTCTATCTTTACCACGTCCGGCTTGTACTTCACCAGATTGGAGGTGTTAGAGTAGCCTGTGCCGTAGTCGTCGATGGCCAGCTGCATATGGTTTTTACCCAGCCTGCGGTGAACTACCTCCAGCATTTCAGGAGAGGGCTCCGACTGCTCGGTCAGCTCGATGACCAGCTTTTCCAGCAGTTCGCCGTACTGGGTCTCCAGTTCGTTCCAATCCTCGTCGGTGAGCATATGGGCGGGAATGGAGTTGACGAACAGCTTTCTTGTATGCAGCGCATCCTGATGCTTGTAGGCAGCCTCGAGGGTGTTGCGCATGGTGAGCTTTTCCACGTCGTAAAGGCGTTTGAGCTGTGCGGCATAGCCCAATACCTCGATGGGCCTCATGCCGATGCTCTTATCCGTTCTCATCAGAGCCTCGTAAGCCACCACTTCACCGGTGCGGACATCAACGATAGGCTGGAAGTGATAGGAGAACAGGTTGTTGTCTATAAGGTGCAGGAATTTTCTGATGCCTGCATATTCGCTCTTCTGGCTCTCGTACTTCTCCATAGAGTAGAGGCAGATGCTGCCCACTCCCAGAGAGGCGGCCTCAAAGAGGGTATATTCTGCGGTGTGCATTCTCTGTGCCGGCACAGCCGAGGCAGCGCCGCAGCCTGCCGAGAAGGTCAGGCGGTAGTCATTGGAGGGGTCGAATTCGGGGTCGCGGTCAGTAGAGCTCTTCTCGACTGCCTGCTGCAGCCCGGTGAGGAAATCCACCTCGTCGCCGGAGAAATCGGGGACGTACAGCCAGAAACGGGTGCGGGACTGCTGGGATATCATAGCCTCCTTCGGGGCGGCGGATATCATCGCCGAAAGGGCAGCATATATCTGCGCACCGGTGAGGGTCATTCGGTCACGCTCCTCCAGCTGGACAAGTGCGAACAGTGAGGGAGCGGAGCTCTCCAGCATAGCCGCCACCAGCCTTGTCTGCTGGTAGACGGGTAAAATGAGGTCGTCGCTGACGGCGGAGCTCTTGCTCTTGGGCAGCACAACTACGCCGGCAGTGCATCTCTCATCGTCCACGACAGTGCGGATAATAAGATGACCGTCGCCGGAGCGGTACTCCACCAGCTCGGAGACGATGAGCCGCAGCTCCTCATAGGAGGGGGGCTCGTGCAGGTCCAGCAGCTTCAGCAGGTTCTCATCTGCAAAGGCGGAGCTGTTTTCGTGGTCAACGAGAAAAAGACCGATATCGGGCTCAAGCTCCGATATGGCCTGCCAGGCTTCACCGAATATTCTGTTCCAGAGTTCCGAACCCACAGACATCAAACTCACTCTTTTCCCATAGAATGGCACAATAGCCTACTTATACTATATACTATTTTCACTAAAAAGTCAAGGGGGCGCAGCTTTGTTTGTGCAACCTGTATATTTTTCAAGTAATATATTTTAACAAACTGTCATTTCTTTTACGGACACCTGAAAATAACGGCTTTACATTTTTGCCATTCTGTGATATAATGTATCAAAACCACAAAAGGAGTGCTGAAAATGACCCTGAATAAACTGACCGCCCTTGCGGCTGCCTGCGCGATGGCTTTGGGCGTTCTCGCCGGATGCTCCGGCTCGGACAGCTCCTCTGCCGGGGAGGGCGGCTCCAAGACTGATAACAGCGGCTCGGAGACTCTTGACAGCGAAACCGAAAACACCGGCTATTACAGCGGAGAGCACAAGGATATGGGCTGGGAGTGGGGAAACGTCGAGATAGTCGGCGGAGGCTTTGTCCCCAATGTCATATACAACCCTTCGGAGGAGGGGCTGATCTATGCCAGAACGGATATCGGCGGCGCCTATAAGCTCAACAAGGACACCAACCGCTGGGAGTGCATCACCGATTTCGTCGGCGCTGAGGACTGGAACCTTATGGGTATCGAGAGCATCGCTACCGACCCGGTGGAGCCCAACCGTCTTTATCTGGCGGCAGGCACCTATACCAACAGCCCCGGAGCAATGCTTGTTTCCGAGGACTACGGCGAGAACTTTAATAAGGTTGACCTGCCCTTCGGCAACGGCGGAAACGAGGTCTGCCGCGGCGCCGGTGAAAGGCTTCAGGTAGACCCCAACAAGAACAGCATCATCTATTTCGGCTCCCGTAAGAACGGCCTCTGGATATCGGAGGACTACGGCAATAGCTGGAACAAGGTAGACGCTTTTCCTTCGGAGGGCGGATACGTTGAGGACGGCTTCTCGGCAGGCCTGACCTTTGTAGCCTTTGACAAGTCCTCCTCATCGGCAGGGGAGGCCACAAAGACCATCTTTGTGGGCGCTGCCAGAAACAGCGGCAATATGATCTACCGCTCCGATGATGCCGGCGCTACCTGGCAGGAGGTGGAGAACCCCGTCTCCGAGATGGCAGGCGGCAGTGACAAGCTGCGCCCTGTTCAGGGAGAAGTTTCCTCTGACGGATTCCTCTACACCACCTGGTCCTTTAAGATAGGCCCCAACAACGCCACGATGGGCGCCGTTCAGAAGTACGATATAGCTGCCGGAACCTGGCAGGAGATAACCCCCGCCACCAAGTTCTCCAACGGCTACAGCGGAATTTCGGTAGACCCCAATGACCCCAATTATATCGTCTGCACCACCATCTGCCTTTGGGCGATAGTGGATAACGTGTTCGTCTCCCACGACGGCGGCGAGACCTGGACAGGTTTCTGGGATCCCGACACCAAGGAGCATAACTACAGTCTGGACATCTCCTCAAGCCAGTGGCTGGACTGGCAGGGCCAGCCTAAGCTGGGCTGGTGGATGACCGGCGTTGCTTTAAACCCCTTCAACCCCGATGAGATAATGTACGGCACAGGAGCTACCATATTCGGCACCACCAACCTCACCCAAATAGGCAGTGAGCCTGTGAACCTTGAGGTAAGGGCTATGGGTATTGAGGAGACCGCTATCTTTGACTTCGTGGCTCCCAAGAAGACCGATGACAATACTCCCGACCTTTACTCCATAATGGGAGACATCTATGGCTTCCGCCACGATGATGCGGACATCGCTCCCGAGGAGCATTTTGGCGACTTCGCCTGCACCGATATAGACTGTGCCGTAAACGACTATAACATAGTTGCCAGAGCCACCACCGAGAAGTATGAGTCGGTAGTTTACTCCACCGACGCCGGCAGGACCTGGAAAACAGTCAAGAACCTGCCCGAGGGGCTGAAAGGCAGAGGCGGCGGACACATAAGCCTCTCCTGCGACGGCAAGACCCTGCTGTGGCAGAGCAGTGAGGTAGGCGCGGAGCTCTATATGACCGAGGACTGGGGCGAGACCTGGACAAACTGCGAGGGCCTCACCAATGTGGCTCAGATAGAGAGCGACAAGGTCAACCCGCAGAAGTTCTATGCTACCCGGGACGGCTCCTTCTTCATGAGCGAGGACGGCGGGAAGAGTTTCTCCAAGATATGTGACTTCCTTGTTTCCAACGTGACTATGACGGCGGCTCCCAATGAGGAGGGTATGGTCTATGTTGCGGTAGGCAGCGGTGGAGTTTATGTGCTCAACATTGAGAACAAGACCCTTGACCGCGTTTCCGGGGATATACAGAGCTGCAAGGCGCTGGGAATAGGCGCTCCCGAAAAGGAGGGCGACCCTGACACGCTGTTCATCATAGGAGAGGCCAACAGCGAGGGCTACGGTGTCTACATCTCTCAGGACAGAGGCGCCACATGGCAGCGCATCAACGACGATACGCAGAAGTGGGGTAACGTAAACGCCAATATCTCCGGTGATCCCAAGTACTTCGGCAGATGCTACATCTCCACCAACGGAAGGGGCATCATCAGGGGAGATAAAAAGTAATATTGAAAGTCACTTTTTAAGATACATCGGAAATTGCGGGGTAACGAACGCGGAGCGCGTTAAAAGTTTCGGTCAAGCCTTTTTCAAAGGCTTGCGGGTCAAGGGCAGAGCCCTTGCGGAGCTCGAGGCAGAGCCTCGTTCGCGGCGCCAGCCGCGATCCGGCGCTGCGCACAGCAACGAAAAGGCACAACGCTCTCCAATTATTTCAAGTTTTGGGGAACATACCAATTCGCAGCGCCGAAAAGTTACCGACCTGCACTCGCAGGAAACAGTGAGCGTCAGCGAACGTTTTTCCGTACCCAAGCGCACAAAGTGAGGGGCTGCATATTCGCAAAATGCTGTAATCGCGAGCACAAAGGTGCGACGCCGCTCGAATTTAAGCGACCAAAGGGAGCGTAACGCGACTTCGGTGGTGCACCGTGTGCACCGTCCGGCTCCTCGCCGCTGACGCGGCTCGGAAACATTCCGGAAAAGGATATTCTCTCCGCCTTCGGCGGAGAAATACCCTTTTCCGGCGAAATACATCACCCCTGCAAATTTCAATTCAGTAATAAAAAGCGTCCGCCGGATAAAGCGGGCGCTTTTGAAATGACAGACAGAAACGAGTGAAAGACCAATGAACAAAAAGACAGCCTCGGCGCTGATACTGCTGCTGGTAGCCCTTATATGGGGCACTGCATTTGTGGCGCAGAGCAAGGGAATGGATCACGTGGGCGCCTTCACCTACAACTGCGTGCGCTGCTTTATTGGAGGGCTGGTGCTGCTGCCGGTGATACCGCTGCTGACGAAAATAAAGGGCTCTGCCCAGAAGGAAGGCGAGGGTGTCCCCTTTAAAGTCACCCTCATCGGAGGTGTATGCTGTGGCATAGCCTTGTTTGCCGCCAGCTCGCTGCAGCAGATAGGTATCGGAATGACCACCGCCGGCAAGGCAGGCTTCATAACAGCACTTTATATAGTCATAGTCCCGGTGCTGGGGATATTCTTCAACCGCCGGGTGCATTTCGGAGTGTGGCTCTGTGTGGCTGTAGCTGTAGCGGGCTTTTACCTGCTCTCGGTCAAGGAGGGCTTCACAATAGGCAAGGGAGACCTTTTCGTGCTGGGGTGCGCCTTTGTGTTCTCGGTACACATTTTGCTCATTGACTGCTTCAACGGCAAGGGCGCCGATGCGGTGAAGATGTCCTGCATACAGTTCTTTACTGTGGCGGTGATATCGCTGCCCATAATGCTAATAGCCGAAAGGCCGGAGCTCTCACAGCTGTTCGATGCTGCGCTGCCGATCCTCTACGGCGGCGTGATGTCAAACGGTGTGGCCTACACATTGCAGATAATCGGGCAGAAGAATGCCGACCCTACGGCAGCGACCCTCATTATGAGCCTTGAATCGGTGTTCGCGGCGGTGTCCGGCTGGCTGATATTGGGCGAGAGTCTCTCCGGCAAAGAGCTGGCAGGCTGCGCACTGGTGCTGGCAGCCGTAATGGCGGCACAGCTGCTGCCTGCAAGAAAGGATAAGGCATAACAAATCATAACGATGAAAAGCGGTACCCCCCCACGAAGGGGAAGGTACCGCTTTTTGCGTACATCGTTCAGCTTTCTTTCTTTGGTGTCTTTTGCGTCAGGGGCATCTCAAACCAGAAGGTGGAGCCCTTTCCTTCCTCCGACTGAACGCCGAAGGCGAAATTATGGCGCTTGAGTATCTCCTTGCAGATGGAGAGCCCCAGCCCGGTGCCTACCACGTCCCGTTTGTACTTTTCGTCCCGATAGTAGCGGTCAAAGACCTTGGGCAGCAGTTCCTTTGATATTCCCTTGCCGTTGTCCACCACCTCTACGCGGGTGCAGTCAGGCTTGTTTATCTGTCTTATGCGGATAACCTTGTTCTCACCGCTGTAGTTTATTGCGTTGTTGACGAAGTTGTAGATGACCTGATCCAGCTTGTCCGGGTCGGCGGTCACCTGCCTGTCCTCGTCCGGCTCAAAGGCGATGTCATAGCCGTTCTGCTCGATGAGCAGGGTGTAGCGGGTGAGGATATCGGCAATTTTGTCGTGGAGCGAGAATTCACAGCAGTTAAGCTCCATATTGCCGCTTTCCAGCTTGGAGAGCTCTAAGATATTGTTTACCAGATTGGTGAGCCTGTCCGCCTCGTCGATGATTATGCCAACGTGCTCGTTGCGCTTTTCGGGATTGTCACCCGAAAGGTCGCGTATCATCTCGGCGTAGGCCTTTACCATAGTAAGAGGGGTGCGCAGGTCGTGGGAGATGTTGGCGATGAGGTCGGTGCGCAGCTTGTTGACCTTGCCTATCTCGTCCTTGGCCTTTTCCAGCACCTCGGAGAGCTCGGATATCTCCTTGTAGCCCCGCTCGTCGAACTCAACGGAGAAATCCCCGCCGGCGAACTGCTTTGCTGTATCGGTGATGTTGACAATAGGGCTTGAAAGCCGCTTGGAGATGAACAGCGTGATTATAAACGCCAGCTCAAATAGGATTATGGTGATGTAGATGAGCTGCTCTCTTATAATGCTCACCGTTGAGTCTATGGGCTCGACGGAGGCCTCGATATAGATGTAGTAGGGATCATCGCTGCCCTCGGGGGTGAAGCTGCGGCAGAAGATTATCTCCTGAGACTTGATGAAGTCGTTTTTGAGTATCTTGGTAAGTGTGCCGTCATCTCCCAGATCTCCTTTAAGCTGATGGAGAAAATAGCCGTAGTTCTTGGAAACGTCCGTCCAGAAGTAGGAGAAGCTGCCAAGGTTGTTGTCGCTCTCCACCAGCTGGCCGGTGGAGTCGGTGATGAGTATGCACAGGCTGTTATCAAAGGCCAGACGCTGCACCTGTGAGCTGAACTCGCTGCTGTCAGCATAGTCCTTTATGAGCTCGTCGGCAGTGCGGCTCACCGCTCTTATCCTGGCGGAGCGGTAGTAGCTTGCCAGAAAGAAATACTGAAACACCCACAGAAGCAGGAGTATCAGAATGGCAAACAGCATAAAGTACCACCATACATAAGAGCGCAGCGAGCGCTTGGCGGCTATCTGCTGCTTTTTTGCTTTAAGCCTCTCAAATAGCTTACTTGATTTTTTCAAACTTGTAACCCATTCCTCTCAAGGTAACGATAAGATTGCGGTACGGCCCTAAGCTGTTGCGCAGCATCTTGATGTGTGTATCCACCGTTCTATCATCGCCGTAGAAGTCGAAGCCCCAGACCTCCTCCAGCAGCTTTTCACGAGTTAGGGCGATGTTCATATTCTTGACCAGATAGAACAGCAGGTCGTATTCCTTGGGTGTCATAGCCACCTTTTTGCCGTCGATGGTGACCTCCCGGGCGGTGAAGTTGATTACCAGTCCCTGATAGGTGATGACGTCCTCCTGCTTCTGAGAGGACTTGACCCTGTTCATCACCGCCTTGACCCTTGCCATAAGCTCCTTGGGGGAGAAGGGCTTGACAACGTAATCGTCAACACCTATCTCAAAGCCGAAGAGCTTGTCGTACTCCTCGCCTCTGGCGGAGAGCATAATGACGGGAATCTCCTTGAGCTTTTTGATCTCCTTGCAGGCGGAATAGCCGTCCAGCTTGGGCATCATGATATCCATAATGATGATATCGAAGTCCTGCTCCTTGACCTTAGCAACGGCGTCCATGCCGTCCTCGGCTTCAACGACCTCAAAGCCGTTGAATTCGGCGTATTCCTTGATTATCATTCTTATTCTCATCTCATCGTCAACGACCAGCATCCTAGGCATAGCGAGCCCTCCTGTCAGTATGTCATAATATCAGTCTATCACCCCATTGTGTAAACAGCGTGATACCTATTTGTATTTTATCACATTTTTGCCCAGTTAGTCAAGAGCGGAGCCCGGTCATTTCCTCTTTCCGGAGACCCGGGTGAACAGCACCGCAAGAATGACCCCCGCGGCGGCACATCCCAGCGGGACGAATATTTCGGGATAGAAGTTTTTCGTGCCGCTTCCTTCGGCAGGAGTGCTCTCATCGCTCTCTGATAGGTAGGAGCTGTCAACAAGACTGCTCTCGCTCTCCGTCAGAGAGGAGGTGTCGATAAACCCGCCCATACCCTCCGGGAGCATCGTTTCAAGCATTGCGGCGGCCTCCTCAAAGGGATATACCTTGCCGGTAAGGAGCCCGGTAAAGTTAGGCCTGCCCTTCAGCGCTGCTGCCCGCAGGCTTCCGTCCTCCTCCGAGAGCACAAGCCGGGCGCCGTATTCGGGAACGTACACTACGCAGATGTCCGAGCCCTCCGCCGCACAGCTTTCCGCTGTCGGCAGGGCTGCGGGCGTCTCTGCGACCCCTGTCACCCTCCAGCCGCCCCCGCGGCTGACGGTCACATCGGTAGTGCCGTATATGACGTGCCATTCCCGATCCTCTGAAACGGCGTCCTCAAGCTTTGTTAATGAGTGGAGCTGTTCCGCGCTCAGAATGTTGACAGGGTATATCTCGGCGGCGTCGAGGCTGTTCTTTATATCATCACTCACCAAATCGGAGAACATCACCGCCGCTCTGACCTTTTCCCGCTCCTCCTCATCGTCCGGGAGGTATGTGAAGGACATCAGCGATAGCGATAACAGCATCACCGCAAGCAAAAATATCTTTTTCACAGGCTCACTCCCTTCCCATTAAAGTATAGACCCGGCAGGGAGGTTTGTCAAGAGAATTTGAAGGGGAGCATATCTTCTTATTGACAAGACCCCCTCTGGGGTGTTAAAATATACATAGGTATAGCCTGTAGAAAGGAAGCATCACAATGAGCGCACAGACAGTTAAGGCAGATATAACAAAACGCTACTCGCTGGGAGAGGAGATATTCAACGCCGTCTCCCACGGCACCGGCGGGCTGCTGGCCATAGCCGGAACGGTGATACTCATAGTATTCTCCGCCATATATTCCAGCGCATGGGCGGTGGTGGGCTCGGCCATATACGGAGCCAGTATGATAATACTTTACACTATGTCCACCCTCTACCACGCCATTACCAACCGCAAGGCTAAGGCTTTTTTCAGGATAATGGACCACAACACCATCTTCTTCCTGATAGCCGGCACCTACACCCCCATAACCCTTGTGCCACTGCGGGGCGCCATAGGCTGGGTTATCTTCGGGATAGTCTGGGCGGCGGCGATACTGGGCATAGTCCTCAATTCCATCGACCTTGAAAAATTCCGCAAGCCCTCGGTGGTATGCTATATCCTTATGGGCTGGGCGATAATCTTTGCCATAAAGCCCATGCTGGAAAGTGTACCTAAAATGACTATGGTGTTCCTGCTCATCGGCGGCGGGTTTTACACTGTGGGAGTCATCTTCTATGCTATCAAGAAGGTGAAATACTTCCATTCCATCTGGCACCTTTTCACCATAGGCGGAACGGTGTTCCATTTCTTTGCCATACTGATAATGGTGATGCACTGCAAGTAATACATCAAAGACCGTAAAAAATTATTCCCCGAAAAGGAGTGTTGAATATGAGTACAATGATAACCTCGACCTTTAAGAGCCGCGACAATGTCCACGACATTTGCTACCACGTCTGGTTCCCGGAGGGTGAGCCGAGAGGCGTGGTTCAGATAGCTCATGGCATGAGCGAGTATTCCAAGAGGTACGCCCCCTTTGCGGAGTTTCTCGCCGCCAACGGCTACATCGCCTGCGCCAACGACCATCTGGGTCATGGCGACAGCGTCAGGGAGCTTTCCGAACTGGGCTATTTCTCCGAGACCGAGGGCTGGGAGAACGCCGTCAAGGATATGCACACCCTGACCAAAATGATGAAGGATAACTATCCCGAGCTGCCCTATTTCCTCTTCGGGCACAGCATGGGCTCCTTCCTTGCAAGAGCCTATACCACCTGGTTCGGCAGGGAGCTGGACGGAGCCGTCTACTGCGGTACCGCAGGCCCCGTAAAGGCAGGAGAGATGCTCCTGCTGGCTGTGGACGCCGCCAAGAAAAAGAACGGCCCCACTCACCGCAGCAACACCATCAACAAGGTAGCCTTCGGGCAGTACAACAAGCGCATCGAGGACGCCCGCACCGAGTACGACTGGCTTTCCCGGGATGACGATATCGTGGACGCCTACATAGCCGACGAGAAGTGCGGCTTTGTGTTCACCCTTAACGGCTTTGAAAATCTGGGCAAGCTGCTGTGGTTCGTAAGTCAAGAGAAGTGGTTCTCCACAATGAGAAAGGATCTGCCTATCCTGCTCATCGCCGGAGACGCTGACCCTGTGGGCGATTACGGCGAGGGCGTCAAGAAGGTGTTCAACAAGCTGATAAGCTACTGCTGCTCGGCAAGAGTGCGCATCTATGAGGGCGCAAGGCACGAGCTGCTCAACGAGCTCAACAAGGACGAGGTATATGACGATGTCCTGCGCTTTATCGAGACCTACACCTTAAAGCGCTGAACACGAAGGGAACAGTTTTTATGTTTGCAAAGATAAACAGTCTGGGGCTTATGGGGCTCAACGCCTTCCCGGTGGAGGTGGAGATAGAATCCAGCCGGGGTATGCAGAGCTTTGACATCGTGGGACTGGCGGACGTTGCCGTCAGGGAGAGCCGTGAGCGCATACGCTCGGCGCTGCGTTCCTCGCAGATAGGCTTCCCCACAATGAAGATAATGGTCAACCTCGCACCTGCTGACAAGAAGAAATCCGGCTCGGTGCACGATCTGGGAATAACGGTGGCGCTGCTGGCGGTGACGGGCTTTGTCTCCCCGCAGCAGACGGAAAAGGCCGCCTTTATCGGAGAGGTCTCCCTCTCCGGGGAGATACGCTCCATAGCGGGCGTGCTGCCTATGACAATTCTTGCCCGGGAGATGGGGCTTGAGGAAATATACGTCCCCTTTGACAACGCCCGCGAGGCGGCTGTGGTGGAGGGGATAAAGGTCTACGGCGTGGAGAGCGTGGCACAGCTGGTGCTGCACTTTTCCGGCAAGGCGGTGATGATGCCTGCAAGTCCCACCTTCATAGGCGAGCCCGACTATTTCGGTACCCTTGATTTCGCCGACGTAAGGGGTCAGCAGAATGCCAAGAAGGCGCTGGAGATAGCCGCCGCCGGCGGTCACAACGCTTTGATGATAGGCGCCCCCGGCTCTGGAAAGTCAATGCTGGCAAAGCGCATGCCCTCCATACTCCCGGCGATGACCTTTGAGGAGAGCATTGAGACTACGAATATCCATTCGGTGGCGGGACTTCTTGACAAGGAGCACCCCCTGGTGACGGTAAGGCCCTTTCGCTCGCCCCACCACACTGTTTCGGCGGCGGGACTTTCGGGAGGCGGCTCGGTGCCGCGCCCCGGCGAGATATCCTTAGCTCACAACGGTCTGCTGTTTTTAGACGAGCTGGCAGAGTTCTCCCGGCTGTCTCTTGAGATACTGCGTCAGCCTCTGGAGGACAGGCAGGTGACTATCTCCCGGGTGTCGGGAAGTGTTACATACCCCTGCTCGTTTATGCTCATTGCCGCTATGAATCCCTGCCCCTGTGGCTATTACGGCCACCCCACAAGGAAGTGCATATGCAGCCCCAAGCAGGTCAAGACCTACCTTTCAAAGGTATCGGGGCCTCTGCTTGACAGATTTGATATTCACGTTGAGGTGGCTCCCGTGGAGTTCTCCGACCTCTCCTCACAGCAGAAGGAGGAAAGCTCCGCCGAGATAAGGGAGCGCGTCCAGCGGGCGAGAGATGTGCAGACCAAGCGCTTTGATGGGACAGATATCACCTGCAACGCCCGCATCACCAGCGACATTATCAGAGAGGTCTGCCCCATGACCGACAGGGCGCAGACGCTTTTGGAGGGCGTGTTCAACAAGCTGGGACTTTCAGCGAGAGCCTACGACCGAATCTTGAAGGTCGCCCGCACCTGTGCCGATATGGAGGGCAGCGAGGTGCTTACCGACACTCACATAGCCCAGGCGGTGCAGTTTAGGAGCCTTGACCGGAAATACTGGGATTGACAATTGCAAGCGGTGTCAAAGAATTTTGACGCCGCTTTTTCGCTGATGTCAAAGAGCTTTGGTAGACACAGACGGATACATCTGCTATGATGATAACACAGACGGAGGAATGAGCCTCCGGCAGACAGGAGAGGTGAACGCTATGGAGCTGGGCGGCAGGATAAAGCAGTACCGTTCGGAAAGGGAATGGTCGCAGGAGCAGCTGGCAGAGAGATGCGGTGTCAGCCGACAGACCGTCTCGAACTGGGAGAACGAAAAAAGCTATCCCGATGTCAGGAGCCTTCTGCTTCTCGGCGATGCCTTCGGCGTTTCCCTCGACGAGCTTATCAAAGGAGATGTTGAGGTTATGAGTGAAAGGGTAAGAAACGATGATGCCAAGACCTACAAGCATGCGCAGCTATTGGGGCTTCTGGGGCTTCTGGGAATGATTATTGTGGGGACGCTGCTCTTTGAGCTGGTGAGCCCGGCGCTGGGAGGAGTGTTCCTCGGTGCAGCGGCGATGTGCGTTTTCATGGCGTTCCACAGAGCGGAGAGCATCAAGAAGGACAACGACGTTCAGACCTACCGCGAGGTGCTGGCATTTTTAAACGGCAAGGCTCTTGACGGTGAGGAAAAACAGAAGGAGCTTCAAAGCCGCAAAAAGCTTAAAGCCGCAGAGATAATCACTGCGGTTCAGGGGGTAGTCATTCTGCTGGTTGGAGCGGGAGTTGTCCTTTGGCAGGTGCTGAAGTAAGGCGAAACGATAACTCCCCGGCAGTTATTCAGGCAATAAGAAAAGGGATATCCACCCTGCGCGGGTCGGATATCCCTTTTCGTTATATCAGCCGGTGGCTTTCTTGTGCAGTGAGCGGAACTCCGCAGGGGAGAGCATCTCGTGCTTCTTGAATACGGCGCAGAAGTAGCTGCAATCGTTGTAGCCCACCTGCCTTGCAATCTCGTTGACATTGAGCTTGTCCTCCAGCAGCAGCAGCTTCGCCTCGGAGATGCGCTTCCTTGCCAGATACTCAAAGGGGCGCATATTGAGGCACTCTTTGAAGAGCCGGCAGAGGTACTGGGGCGATAGGTCTATAAGCCCCGAGAGCTCCGAGAGGGTCAGGTCGCGGCTGTAGTTGTTGTCGATATAGTCGATGACCGGGCTCAGCTGGTTGAGCTTTGCACCGTCCTTGGCGCCGGACTGCATATTCATCACGCGGTTGAGCTCTATCAGGAACTGGTAGAGGTGAGCCGAGCACTGGAACCCGCTGTAGTAATAGTTGGTCTTCATTAAATAAAGTATCTTCTTGAAGATGGCGTCCACCGCATTGATGTCGTGGATGCGGAAGGCCTTGGCCTTATCCAGCCCGATAAATTTCAGCACCCGTTCGCACTCTCTGCCGTCGAAGGTGACCCAGTGGGTCTCCCAAATCTCTTCGGTAGGGAAGTACTCGTGGGGAACATTCGGGGGCAGATAGAAAGCATCGCCCTCCCGAATAGGGGTATCGACACCGTCAAGACGCAGCACTCCGCTGCCCCTGACGCAGTATATTATCTGATAGTTAGGATAGCCGTCCTCGCGGATAAAGTGAAACTCCTGATCTCTGGCGCCTGCGCCCAGCAGATACATCGGCAGCTCGACCTCATCGCCCACTACGGGATAACAGTAATCGGTCATAATTTTCACCTCTTGAAGTGTTAAAATAGCAATATTTCATATTTTCTTATTCTATAATATCACAATAATATTAAAATGTCAATAGCTGTTTCATTTTTTCTTTTTTAACGTCACGCCTCACCTTTGAAGAGAAGATATGGGGGAGGGGAGTGTGCCAGTAGTCGCTTTTAACAGAAAGCAGCGGGCTTTATTGGTCGCTTTTGCGCTTGACTTTAGCTGGCAATGAATGGTATAATAAAAGGGCAGGAGTGTAATATCCTGCTGTCTGAGCTTATTATCTCCAACGAAAGGATAACCGATATGAACAAGCTGATGAAAAGACTGGTGAGTATTGCCTCCGCTGCGGCACTGCTCTTTGCGGCAGCGCCAAGGCTGTCGGAGGAGACCGTCTCTGCGGCTGATGTAAACAGTATGACTGCTGCACAGATCTGTGCCGATATGAAGCTGGGCTGGAACTTAGGCAACTCTTTGGAGGCCAACGGTACCAACGATATGACCAGCGAGGTCTCCTGGAGCAATCCACGGACCACCAAGGATATGCTCCGCGCTGTCCGCGCCAAGGGCTTTACGACTATCCGCATCCCGGTGACCTGGGGCAACCATATGAACAGCAGCAACACCATCGACGCCGAATGGATGAAGCGCGTCCACACCGTTGTTGACTGGGCTATGGCGGAGGGCTTCTATGTTATCCTCAACTCTCATCACGAGGAATGGAACCGCCCCACCAACGCCAACTATTCGGCGGCGTCAGTCAAGCTGAAAAGCGTCTGGAAGCAGATATCCGAGAGCTTTGCCTCCTATGACAAGCACCTCATCTTTGAGGGAATGAACGAGCCCCGCAACTATAACAGCACTCACGAGTGGGACGGCGGCACGCAGGAGATGCGCGATGTCATCAACAAGCTCAATGCGGATTTTGTCTCGGCAGTCAGAGCCACCGGCGGGATAAACGCCACCCGCGCTTTGATGATACCCACCTATGCCGCCTCCAACACCTACATTGCAATGAGTGCGCTGACCCTTCCTTCTGACAGCAACCTGATAGTTTCCGTTCATGCCTACACTCCCTATATGTTCTCGATGAACGGTCAGAAGACCTTCAACAGCAGTATGGAGTCCCAGCTGGCGAGCTTTTTCAAGGATCTGGACAGCTGTTTCGTTTCAAAGGGAATACCCGTCTGCATAGGGGAGTTCGGGGCCAGCAACTACAACAATCAGTCGGAGCGTGTGAAGTGGGCTAAGAGCTTTGCTTCAAAGGCCATAGCCCGCAAGGTGCCGCTGGTCATCTGGGATAACAACTACGATGTCAACTCCGGCGACAGCAACGATTCCTTCGGCCTGTTCGACCGCGATAACCTCACCTGGTACAGCTCCGGAGAGCAGCTGGTGAATGCGCTGGTCTCAGCCTTCGGACTGACCTCCAAGACCTTTGTTCCCTCTGTCGTATATGACGGCGTGGTGCCGATCAAGGGCTCTAACTGGTGGGCGGAGGCCACCATCTCAAAGAACCGTCTGCTCTGCGGCTACAGCGCCTCGGAGGTCAGCTCGGTGACCCTTTCCTGCCCCTACAAGATGACCGTTATGAACGGCAGTGACCGTAAGGACGGAGTGTTTGAGTATACTATTCAGGGTACCTCGCTGCCCTCCAGCCTTAAGGTAGCTATCTCATTCAACGACAACAAGGTGCGCCCTGTAAACATAAAGGTGAACCTTAAAAATCAGAGCAGTGCCCAGACGGCTGCATTTCTGCTGGCGGGGTCCACAGACCTCTACAAGGCATCGGCATTTACCGGTAAGGAGCAGAAGGTTACGGTGAATATCTCCGGCGGATGCTCTGCGTTTACCGATTTGGGCAGCATTAGGTACAGCTCCTCCGCCCCCTCTGTAACAGTCAAGGCGATAGTCGTGAACGGGGAGTACCTTGTGCCGGTAGGCAAAAAGCTGACCGGCAGCTCCGCAGCGGGCGGCAACACTCTCGCCTCCCTCACCGGTGAAGGCAAGGTGAACGGAAAGATATTCGAGGCCACCGCCTCCGGCACGACCTTCGGCTTCTACGGCAACGGCGGCGGGCAGATAACCTTCAAGGCAGGCGGCAGCGCCAAGTCGGTGACCAAGCTGGAATATATCCTCACCGACAGCATCACACCGGCTCTGCTGGGAGCACAGGAATACAATCAGTTCTCGGCTCTTGATTCAAGCGGGCAGTACGCCCAGCGGCACGTTGTGCTCATCAAGAAAAATCTGGCGGCGCAGGCCAAATCCGCAACTGTTACCTACAGCGGCGGAGTGAGCAGGACCGTCACCGGAACCGGCTTCTACCGCTCCCTCCACGCAGGCGGCAAGACCATGACGGCTCCGGACGGCTACATCTATCTGGTGACTGTGGTAAAGAACATTCCCAATTCCTCTGCCCCTATGAAGAGCGGCTCAAGCTACAAGGGCCTGACAGCCAGCTGTGTGCTCAACTACTGATGATATGATATATGAAAAGGGTATCGCAGAAGCGATACCCTTTTTTATGCAGAAACGATCTGCGTTTATTCCTCCGAAAACTCGCTGACCAGCTGGGACACCGTCTGCTTGGCGTCGCCGTATATCATTACGGTGTTGTCGTTGGTGAACAGGGGGTTCTCAACTCCCGAGAAGCCCGCGCCTTTGCCTCTTTTGAGGACGAATACCGTCCTTGCTTCAAAGGCGTTGATGATGGGCATCCCATAAAGGGGTGAGGTCTCGTCGGAGATTGCCGAGGGGTTGACGACGTCGTTGGCGCCAATGACTATGGCAACGTCAGTGTTTGACATCATCGGGTTCATTTCGTCGGCGGTCTTGAGCTGCTCGTAGGGGACATTGGCCTCCGCAAGGAGAACGTTCATATGTCCGGGCATACGTCCCGCTACCGGGTGAATGGCAAAGCTCACCTCGGCGCCGTTTTCCTCAAGCTTGTCACAGAGCTCCTTGACGGCGTGCTGAGCCTGTGCCACCGCCATGCCGTAGCCGGGGATAAACACCACCGAGCTGGCAGCTTCCAGTATCAGGTAAGCGTCCTCAACGGACATAGATTTAGGCTCCTTATGCTCGCCTGCTGCACCCTTTTTGGCGGAGGCTCCGAAGGAGGAGAACAGCAGCGCAGTCAGCTTGCGGTTCATCGCCTTGCACATAATAAGGGTGAGGATAAGTCCGCTAGTACCCACCAGACAGCCGGATACCACCAGCACCGAGTTGCTCATGGCAAGTCCCGCAAAGGCAGCCGCCAATCCCGAGAAGGCATTGAGCAGCGAGATGATGACCGGCATATCTCCGCCGCCGATGGCGATGACCATTGTAAAGCCCAGTATCAGATAAGCCGCGGTGGTGATTATAATGCCTATCTCGCCTACATTCTCATCAGCAATATCTGCCACAGAGAGGGCGTACATCACAACGCCGCCCAGACCCGCAATAGCCAGCAGGGCGTTTAAGAAATTCTTGCCCGGGATAGTGATGTTCTTCTTGAACAGCTTACCCGAGAGCTTTCCCCAAGCCACCACCGAGCCGGTGAAGGCAATGGCGCCTATGGCGATAGTCAGCCCCAGCGCCACAGATGAGAACACGTTGATGCTCTTATCGGTCATATACTGCGTCAGCGCTACCAGCAGAGAGGAAAGTCCTCCGAAGCCGTTGAACAGCGCCACCAGCTGGGGCATACCGGTCATCTCGACCTTTTTGGCCCATACTGCACCGATAACTCCGCCCAGGACGATAGCCGCCAGCGCCCAGATGTAGGCGTTCTTAGCGAGGCCTTCGGTAAGGGTGTCGGTGACGTTTTTTTCCAGCAGAACGGTCACCACCGCAATGAGCATTCCCACCGAGGACATGAGGTTGCCGCGCCTTGCGGTATCGGCCTTGCCCAGCAGCTTGATGCCCCGGATAAAAAGCACCGCCGAGACCATATAAAGTATCGTCGTCAGGACGGTGCTGACATTTTCCCAGCTCACTTTTTATCCCCCTTTTTCTTGAACATTCCCAGCATTCTGTCGGTGACGAGGTAGCCGCCGATGACGTTTATCGCTGCCAGCACTATCGCAGCGAAGCCGCAGATGTTGCTGACCATTCCCTCAGTATGCAGTGCCACCGCCGTTGCGGATATCGCTCCGACTATGGTGATGCCCGAGATAGCGTTGGTACCGGACATCAGCGGCGTGTGCAGCTGCGAGGGCACCTTTGAGATGAGCTCTACGCCCAGAAAGCCCGCGATAACGAATACGAACACGAGCAGTAATATTTCTCCGATTGCCATAATTACTTTTCTCCTTTGACTTATCTTTTGCTCCTCGCCGCTGACGCGGCTCGGGGAGGTTCGGAAAAAGGTATTCTCCCCCTGCGGGGGAGATACCGTTTTTCCGGCTAATTTTTAAATCTCTCGTGGATAATCTCTCCGCCCTGCGTCAGCAGACAGCCGCGCATTATCTCATCATTAAGGTCAACCTTAAGCTCCCTTGTCTCCTTGTCGTAGAAGTGAGTGAGGAAGGCGGTGAAGTTGCCGGAGAGCATTTTCGAGGCGTCATAGGGCACCTGCCGCTCCAGCAGGTCGCCGGACATAATGGTAACGCCATTATCCGTCACCACGTCCTCAAAGAGCTTGGAGCCCTCCACGTTTCCGCCGGTGGAGACTGCCATATCTACAACTATGCTGCCGGGCATCATTCTGTCCAGCACGTCCTTTTTGATTAGCCTCGGTGCCTTTCTTCCGAATACCTTAGCGGTGGTGATGACGATGTTGGAGCGCTCACAGACCTTCGCCTGAGCCTCCTGCTGGCGGGCAATCTGCTCGGGGGTCAGCTCCTTGGCGTAGCCCTGGTCGGTCTGGCTCATCTCGCCTAGGTCTATCTTCACAAAGCTGGCGCCTAGGCTCTTTACCTGCTCCTCAACGACGGGGCGGGTGTCAAAGGCATCTACCCTTGCGCCCAGACGCTTGGCGGTGGCTATTGCCTGTAGTCCGGCCACGCCTACGCCGATGATGAACACCCTTGCTGGGTTTATGGTTCCCGAGGGAGTCACCATCATAGGCAGTATCTTCGGCAGCCTTGCGGCGGCGTTGACTACTGCAACGTATCCCGCCAGTGAGGTCTGCGAGGACTGAACATCCATCTTCTGTGCCAGAGTGGTTCGCGGTATCATCTCCAGCGAGACAGTCTGCAATCCGGCGGCGGCCATATTGCCCAGCAGCTCCTTTTCATTGAAGGGGTCGAGGTAGCTTAAATGCAGCGCTCCGCTCTCTATGCCCTCTATGCTCTCGGGCTTCATAATGCGCAGCACTATCTCGCTGCCCTTGTAGCCCTCCTCATTAGAGGAAACGAGCCTTGCTCCTGCCTTTTCGTAAGCCTCGTCGGGAAAGCCGCTCTTGATGCCCGTACCCTTCACCGCCGTCACCTCATAGCCCATAGAGATGAGCCGCTTGATATCGTCGGGGATAAGGGGAGTGCGGGTCTCGCGGGGGTCGGTCTCCCGGCAGACAAGAATTTTCTTCATCAGTCTTATTGCTCCTTTCGCAAAGCGGCAGCTTGACCCGCCGCAGTATTTAACTTAACTTAAAACACAGCATAAGGCAGCATCGCTTTTTACGGCGGTGCTGCCATGCGGTAGATGTAAAAAGGGGAGGTCAGTCAAAGGTCTGGGTATTCTCTGTGAAGTCGCAGCCGGTCTGAACGCTGAAACGCTCGTCCTGCTGCGGCATTGCTATCAGCATTTCCGGGTGCTCTCCCTCAAAAGGGCATACGGGCAGGAAACCTGTCTTTTCCATAGCGCCCTCCTATCAGACGATGCCCTGTGCATTCATAGCGTCGAGCACCTTCTCAAAGCCTGCAAGGTTGGCTCCAGCAACATAGTTGCCCTCGAAGCCGTACTTCTTAGCAGCCTCGTCGATGTTGTGGTAGAGGTTCTGCATGATCTGCTTGAGCTTGGCGTCTACTTCCTCAAAGGTCCAGCTCATGCGCTCGCTGTTCTGGGACATCTCCAGAGCCGAGGTAGCAACGCCGCCTGCATTGGCTGCCTTTCCGGGAACGAAGAACACTCCGTTATCCTGGAAATACTTCGTAGCCTCCTCGGTGGTGGGCATATTGGCACCCTCGCATACAGCGATAACGCCGTTCTCAACCAGTGTCAGTGCGTCCTCGATGTCCAGCTCGTTCTGGGTAGCGCAGGGGAGAGCGATATCGCACTTGATCCTCCAAACCCCTCTACCCTCGTGATACTCGGAGTTGGGGCGGTAGCTCTTGTACTCGGTGAGCCTTGTGCGCTTTACTTCCTTGATCTCCTTGAGAGCCGCAACGTCGATGCCGTCGGGGTCGTAGACCCAGCCGGTGGAATCGGAGCAGGTAACTACCTTTGCGCCCAGCTGCTGTGCCTTCTCGATGGCGTAGATAGCTACATTTCCGGCGCCGGATACAACAACCGTCTTGCCCTCGATGGAGTAGGTGTGGGAGCGGAGCAGCTCATCGGTCAGGTAAAGCAGACCGTAGCCGGTAGCCTCAGTCCTTGCCAGCGAGCCGCCGTAGGAGAGCCCCTTACCAGTAAGTGTGCCCTCAAAAAGACCGCGTATTCTCTTGTACTGGCCGAACATATAGCCTATCTCTCTGCCGCCGGTGCCGATGTCTCCCGCAGGAACGTCAGTGTCGGCGCCTATGTACTTGCAAAGCTCTGTCATAAAGCTCTGGCAGAAGCGCATGATCTCTCTGTCGCTCTTGCCCTTGGGGTCGAAGTCCGAACCGCCCTTGCCGCCGCCGATGGGCAGGCCGGTAAGGCTGTTCTTGAATATCTGCTCAAAGCCCAGAAACTTGATGATGCCGATATTAACGGAAGGGTGGAGCCTAAGGCCGCCCTTGTAGGGGCCAATGGCAGAGTTGAACTGTACTCTGTAGCCGGTGTTGACGTGAGCGTTGCCCTCGTCGTCCAGCCAGGGCACGCGGAACTTTATCTGCCTCTCGGGATTAACGAGCCTTTCCAGCACCGCGTCGCGGCGGAACTGTGCTTCGTTGGCGTCAACGATGGGGCGGATAGAATCCAGCACCTCTCTGACTGCCTGATGGAACTCCGGCTCGTCGGGGTTTTTTACGGTTACCTGTTCGATTATCTCATCAACATAAGACATAATTGATTACCTCCTGATGCTTAAGCGCCCACACTAATAATCATACTCCGCAAAGAGCGGAAACGTCAATGTTTGGGCGCCGGTATATTTCCTACTTTTATCGGTAAAAATCAGACATTCTCTTTCTCCTAGATTGACTATCTGTGAGCGCGATTTTATACTTGATATCCGGGAGAGAGTGATCTGAATGAATGATAAACCAAAGACTGAAAACAAGGGCTCTGCCGACGGAGAGCTTGCGGAATACGCAAAGGAGCTTCTTATCGTCAAGCGGGGAATGTCCGAGCAGCAGGCACATAAATTTTTACAGAAGCAGGCAATGGACAAATGTGTGACCAAAAGCGTTATTGCCGCCGCTGTTATCAATGAGCTCGAATGAGCTCATTTTTTATACTGTGACGGCAGCGAGCCAGTCACCTTTCTGAAAACCCTCGAGAAATAATCGGGGGACGCAAAGCCCAGCAGCTCGCTGACCTCTCCCACCTTGTAGTGTCCGGAGGATAGGAGCAGCTTGGCGTACTCCATCGTCAGCTTTTTGTAGAACTCGCTGAAATGCTGACCCGAGCGGCTCTTAAAGTATCTGGCGAAGTAATCGGGGTTGAAGCCGAAGTGGTCGGCGGCTGCCTCTACGGTGAGGGCGGTGCCCTGAGTTTTTATTAACAGCTCCCGCAGCTTTTCGGTGAAGGTTTCGCTGTCCTTTGTGATAGGCAGAGAGGAGAGAGCCTGCTTCATCACCTTGCCGTACTCGGCACTGACTATTCGCTTGCCGATGGCCTTTGATGCTCTTAGCAGTGCCGCCCGCATATCCTCCTCAAAAAAAGGCTCGTTAAGGTAGTCCACTACTCCCAGCAGGAAACATTCCCTCATATCGCTGGAGGCGTTTACCTTGCTGATGACTACCACCGGAATGTCAGCGGCGGAGCGCCGGCGCAGCTTTAAAAGGTCGGTGGCGATGACTGCGCTGGGACGGTTGATGCAGAGTATCATATCGCATTCACCCGCGGCCGCTGAAGTGACGGCTCTTGCAGGGTCAGAGGTGTGGGCCGTTATCTCGAAGCCACATTCCGCCAGCACTGTCATACTGCTGTAATGCCTGATGTCGTAATTTGAATTATCCACAACGGTAACGCGGTACATCATTGGTCAGCCCTCCCTTCCGAAAATAAAAAGGGCTGCCCTACCGCCAAGCGGTAAAACAGCCCCATTGCCTGATTTTAATTTAGCACAAGCCTTGAACAAAGTCAATGAACAAAAAATGAACAAACCCCGTATCTACGGATTTGTGGGGGTCAAAGTCGGAAATTTAGAGGGTCGGAGTGCTGACATAAAGGTACAGCTTTCATAAGCCGATATCAAGGCCCGGACATAAAAAGAGCCGCAATGATATGCGGCTCATATTATTATCTGAATGCTCACTCCTGCGCAAACTGGCTCTCGTGACGGGTGAAGAAATCCTCACGCGGGGCGAGGAATTTCAGCTTGTGGCCTTCCTCCGCAAAGAAGGACAGCGGCTCGAATACCGTCTCCCACGACCATATCCGCTCGTCTAACTGCAAATAATCCCGCAGCTTTTCCGTGCCGAAGGGAGCCATGGGGTGCAGCAGTATCGCCGCAGTGCGTATGATGTGGAACACGTTTGCCAGCGCTTGCTCGTATTCCTCCCGGGGCTTTTCCTTGCCGTCCAGCACCTTTGCCATATACTTTGAGCCGTTGCGGATATAGCTGTCCAGCACATAGGTGCACTGGTGGAAGTTGAACTTCGACATATGCCGCTCGTAGTCCAGCACAGCCTTTTTGGCGTCTGCAAGGATATTCTCCTCCGGGCTCACTGCCGGCAGCAGACCGTCCAGCTCCTTCTGCGCGGTGTAGAAGGCAGTTCTGATAATGCGGTTGTAAACATTTGAAAGCAGGAAGCCTTCCTTTACAACGGGGTCGGCATCCTCCGGCTTGGCGTCGGGGTTGAAGGGCTTGGGCATAAAGCTGACAGAGCGCTGACCGAGACCCAGCCCCAGCCAGTGCATCCTCAGCTGCTCGGGGGTGTAGTAGTTCAAGAGCTCGTCCGCCATAGGGGGCTTTATTGCTCCGGAGCTCGATGCCTTCTTGTCCAGGAAGAGGATATGGTGGTTTGCGACTATCACCGGCATAGTCAGGTCGCCCTCGGCGGGCTGGGCGGACTTTTCCTCACTGTGCTGCTGGGCTATCCACATAGCCGGCTCGGCAACGCCGTAGAAGTAGATGTTATCCTGCCCGATGAACTGGTAAACTGTGGCGTCCTTGCTGCACCAGTAGTCGCGCCACTCGCTCCTGTCGTGACCTGTCTTTTCAAGGTAGGTCTCGGTAAAGGAGATAGGCGCCCAGAGGGATTCCGGCCACACCCATACGGTGAGCTTTTCTCCGCTGCCCTCGAAGTCGGGAGCGGGCACGCCCCACTCAATATTTCCGGTGAGACGGAAGGGCACCAGCTTCTTTCCTGTACGGAAGCGGATGCCGTTCTTGGCGAGAATGCGGCTGGCCTCCTCGCAGTCTGCAAGGCGCTCAAAGCCGATGGTGAAGGAGGGCTTTTTAGGCTCCTCGATATATTCGTGAGCGGGCAGGGAAGCCGCCAGCTCCTTGTATTTTTCCTCGAACTCCCGCTTGACGTAGATGACCGGGGGCTTTAGGAATTCGGATATAGTCTTCCAAACTACCGGGCGGATATCCTTTCTCTTCTGCATATCCGCTACCCAGTCCTGAAGGAGCTTGTCGTAGTCGGTGAGCTTGAAGTACCAGTTGGTGACGGGGCGCATTGTGGGCTTCTCACCGGAAAGTGTGCTCACCGGGTCGATGAGGTCCTCCGGCATATACTGATGCCCCAGATCGCACTCGTCGGCGTAGCCCTTTTCCGACTGGCAGCCCTCCACCGGGCATTTGCCGATGACCTGTCTGCCGTTTAGGAACATCTGCGCCTTTTCGTCATAGAACTGCATGGTAGATATTTTCTCCAGCTGTCCCTTTTCATAGAGGGAGCGCAGGAAGAGATCTGTCACCTCAGCGTGAATCTCCTTGGAGCGGTCAAGTCCCGAGGCGCCGTAGAGGTTGGGAGCGATGCCGTAGCGGTCAAGGGTGGCCTTCTGCTTGTTGTGATTGGAGCGTACGAAGTCCTCGAGGCTGCCCTCGAACTCGCCTGCCTCCACCTTTTTTCTCCAGCCCTCCGCGATAGGGGAGCCGTAGCAGTCGGTGCCGGTGACGAATATAACGTTGTCCTTGCCGATGCGGTCACGCAGGAAGCGGGCATAGGTGTCCGCAAACACCAGCATACCGCCCACGTGTCCGAAATGGAGCTCCTTGTTTCCGTAGGGCATACCGCCAGTGATGACGGCTCTCTTCGGAAATTCGGGGCGGGGTATCTCAAAGGGTCTGTTGTCGTTGTTCTTTCCCATTGTCTTTTACTTCCTTTCAGGGATAAGGTAAATTTTATTATAACATATAATTGTTAATAATTCAAGATGTAAAGAATGATTATTCAGACCGGGGAACGATATTCTTTCAGAAAACAAAAGCGCAAAAAATGACCAGTGCGCAGTATTGACGGCGGGGCGGAAATAATGTATAATTATAGTGATATCAAATCAAATCTATCATAAAGGAGTTATGTACTATGGCATATGTAATCGGAGTAGACTGCGGCACCAGCGGCACCAAGACCGTCCTGTTCGACGAGGCCGGCACAGTCATCGCCTCCAAGACTATCGAGTATCCTATGTATCAGCCGAAGAACGGCTATGCGGAGCAGATGCCGGGAGATTGGGCTAACGCTATGATCGGCACCATCAAGGCTGTAATGGCGCAGAGCGGAGTGAACAAGAACGACGTAAAGGGCATCGGTATTTCCGGCCAGATGCACGGGCTTGTCCTGCTGGATAAGGACAACAACGTTATCCGTCCCTCTATCATCTGGTGCGACCAGAGAACTGCTAAGGAAGTTGAGTGGATGAACGCTAACGTAGGCGAGAAGAAGCTCATAGAAATCACCGCCAACCCCGCCCTCACCGGCTGGACTGCGGCTAAGATTCTCTGGGTGAAGAACAACGAGCCGGAGAATTTCAGCAAGATAGCTCATATCCTGCTGCCCAAGGACTTCCTGCGCTTTGTGCTGACCCATGAGTACGCCACCGAGGTCTCCGATGCCTCCGGTATGCAGCTGCTGGACGTTCCAAACCGTAAGTGGTCGGACGAGCTCATCTCCGCCTTCGGCCTTGACAAGAGCTGGTTCGGTAAGGTTTATGAGAGCTGTGAGGTAACAGGCACTCTGACAAAGTGTATGGCTGAGGAGCTGGGCCTAAACGAGGGCACTATCGTTGTGGGCGGCGCAGGAGACAATGCCGCTGCTGCTATCGGCACAGGCGTCTGCGAGGACGGCAAGGCATTCACCACCATCGGCACCTCCGGCGTTGTGTTCGCTCACACCTCCAATATATCCATCGACCCCAAGGGCAGGGTTCACACCTGCTGCGCTGCTGTACCTAACAGCTGGCACGTTATGGGCGTTACTCAGGGCGCAGGACTTTCCCTCAAATGGTTCAGAGACAACTTCTGCGGCTCCGAGAAGGAGACCGCCAAGTATATGGGCGTTGATGAGTATTACCTGATGGATAAGCAGGCGGAAACCGTTCCCGTCGGCGCCAACAGGCTGCTCTATCTGCCTTACCTGATGGGCGAGAGAACTCCCCACCTTGACCCCAACGCCAGAGGCGTGTTCTTCGGCCTCTCGGCTATGCACACCAAGAAGGAGATGCTCCGCGCCGTTATGGAGGGCGTTTCCTACTCGCTGCGCGATTGCGTTGAGGTGTTCCGCGATATGAACATCAATGTTTCCGATATGATGGCTTGCGGCGGCGGCGGAAGCTCACCGCTGTGGCGCTCGATGCTGGCTGACCTCTACAACTGCCCCGTAAAGACCGCCTCCTCCAAGGAGGGCCCGGCACTGGGCGTGGCTCTGCTGGCTCTCACCGGAGCGGGGGTTTACTCCAGCGTTCCCGAGGCCTGCAAGGCAGTCTGCAAGGTAGATAAGACCCAGCAGCCTGACGCGGAGAGAGTTCCCGAGTATGAGAAGTATTATCAGCTATACAGGGAGATATACCCCGCACTCAAGGAGAAGTTCGCAAAGCTCTCCGCACTCTGATAAACGGATAGATATGATAAAAGGAATATCCCGCTCCGAGAGGGGCGGGATATTCCTTTATTTTTGCTCCCCCGGTGGGGGGAGCACGCTTTTACGGCGGAATGACTGTCACACACAGCCTACTGATTTTTGAGTATCACAGCTCAAATCTGAAGGACTTAAGGTCGAAGTCGGAGCCGGGGAGGAATATGAAGGAGAGCCTGCCTTTGCCGCTGATGGCGGTCAGGTCAAAGCTGCGGGCGGTGTAGTCCTCGCAGCCGGCAAATTCCACCAGCTCCCTTGTCTCCTCCTCGCCGGAGAAGGAGAGGTGTATGCTGTTTAAGTCCAGCTTGGAGCGTCCGGTAATGACTATCCTTGCGGGCTTATGCTCGGTGAAGTCAAACTCACCGAATTCAAGGATAACGTTGTTGCCGATGCCGGTGACGGCGTCCTCGCCGCGGGTGAAGCTGTCGCCGTAAATGCTCTCGGCGTTGATCGCCAGCAGCTCGGCGGTCTCCTTTTGCTGCTTCTCGAAGCGGAAGCCCTCAACGTCAAAGCGCCAGTCGGACTTGAAGGAGATGGTATGCACTCCCCTCAGCGTTTCGGAGAGCTTGTAGGTCGCCGGCTGATATACCATCCATTTAGTGGGGAGGCTGTATTCAAATTCGCCGAGGCATTTGCCGTCCTCGGGGGTGCCGTCCCACACACTCAGGCGGACGGGGGTGGCGTAGTTTGCAAATATAGGCAGGGTGACGGTGTCGCTGCCCACAGGGCCGAAGTCCACGTTCTCATAGCCGAACCAGCCGCCGTCCACGCCGAAGGCTGCGCCGTGGCGGATGCCGTTGGAGGCGTTCTCGCCCAGAGTGTAGAGCCCGCCGGTGACAAGCTCGTAGGGGTCGATGGTGGCGCTGCCGAGACCCTCTGCGGTCAGGCGCAGCAGCGAATAGGTGTGGTATTTGTTGGTTCCGTTCTTGCACAGCGCCCGCAGGTAGAACTCGCCGTCCCCAAGGCAGCGGACGGTAACGCCCTCGTTATCAAAGGACACTATCTCCGCCAGATGTGAAACGATGCCGTCAACGGTGGTGACGCGGTATTCTATCCCATCTGCATAGCTTGAATTTGCGGGGAGAACTGTGGTCTTGAAGCGAAGCTTCTTATGCTCCGGGTCGAAGAGCTTTCTCTCGCCGGAGAGGTCAATCCTTCTCACTGGGATATCCGAGGCGGCATCGGGGCAGTCGGACTTGCGCTCGGTGCAGTTAAGCAGGAAGGATATTCCCTCCACCGGCTCTGCGGGGAGTGCCTTTATAGTCAGGCTGGTCTCCTCTAAAGACGGGGAGGTGAACCTGACTGTGATGTTGCCGCTCTCGGTGGTGGGGGCAATTATTGCCAGAAGTCTGCCGGAGAACAGCCTGCGGGAGGTAGTCTTGTACTGCTCGTAGTCGGTGGAGTCGCCGTTGTCGAGGCCCAGCAGTCTGCCAGGACCGGTGACCTCCACGTTCACGCGGTCGGCAGCATTGGCGACGAACACGCCGTCCTTATCTACGGCGGCTATCTCTATGAAGCAGAGCTCCTCGCTGCCGGCGGGCAGCTCAAGAGTGCTGGGAGAAAGCGAGAGCCTTACGGCGTCCCCGAAGCTGCGGACGGAGTCCTCTGCCAGCAGGGTGCCGTTCTCGTCATAGGCATATGCTTTCAGCTCGCCCTTGCTGTAGGGAAGCCTTGCATCAAGAGTAAGTGTCGGTGAAGAGGACTGGTCAAAGTCTCTTTCCGCTATTACCTCGCCGCCCCATTCCAGCCTGATATGGGGGCAGTTGCCTGCGACGCGCACATCTATCATTTCACCCTCGCTGAAATCCCAGTGGGGGAAGATATGTACAAAGGGGGCCTTTTTCCAGTCTGTCCAGACGGTGCGATATACAAAGGCACCGTCCTTTGGGAAACCTGCGGTATCTATCTGACCGAAGTAGCTGTTCTTGGTGGCGTAGGGGGTGGGCTCGCCGATGTAGTCAAAGCCCGTCCAAATGAACTGTCCGGCGCAGAACTCCCGGTCGCGGTCGGCGGTGATGTTCCTTTCCAGGCTTCTTGAAGCCCAGACAGGGGAGCTGTTGCCCAGAGCGGAGCACTGCTCGTCGTCCTCGCAGAGTATCTCCTTGGAGAGGGGGAAGTGGTAAATGCCGCGGCTGGAAACTACCGAAGAGGTCTCGGAGCCGTAAATGCACCAGTCGGGGTGCTCTTCATGCTGCTCGTCGTAGAGGCGCTCGGCGTAGTTGTAGCCGGCTATTTTCAGAATGTCGGCGCACTTGCGGGCATTCTCGCTGCCCATATAGTTGGAGCCGATGGTAATGTATCGGTTGCCGATGGGGTCGTGCTTTTTCACCAGTCCCATAAGTATGGTGGTGACCTCCTGACCGCGCTCGTCGGCATGGGTGTCATATATTTCATTGCCGATGCTCCAGCCGAAAATGCAGGGGTGATTGCGGTCGCGCTTTATCCAGGAGGCAACGTCCCGCTCCTTCCACTCTGGGAAGAACCTGCCGTAGTCGTAATCGGTCTTGGGACGCTCCCACATATCGAAGGCCTCGTCAAGGATAAGGAAGCCCATTTCGTCCGCCAGCTCCAGCAGTTCAACGGAAGGCGGGTTATGGCTGGTGCGAATAGCGTTGACGCCCATATCCCGCAGCTTTAAAAGCTGGCGGCGTATGGCGGAGCGGTTCACAGCAGAGCCCAGTGCGCCCAGATCGTGGTGCATGCAGGCGCCGTGGAGCTTTAGGTGTCTGCCGTTTAGAAAGAAACCGTGGTCGGTGGTGAATTCCACCTTTCTAAAGCCGAAGGTGGTGCTCTGCATATCCACCGGCTCGCCGTTTTTGAACAGGGTCACGCAGCAAAGGTAAAGCTGCGGGTCGCCGATATCCCAAACGGCAGGGTCAGGAACGAATAATGTCTGTGTATTGACGGAGTATTTCTCGTCCTCGCGGGTGACCTCCGCTGCCAGTGATGAGCGGTCAGCGGCGGTGACGGCGTTTTCCGTCTCGGTGATGAGCTCCAGCTCGCCGCCCTCCTGTCTGTATACAGAGGCTCTGACGGTGAGACCGTCGACAGTCTCCGCAAGGGGACGTGCGGCCTCGGTGACGACAGTTACCTTGCCGTCATTCTCAGCCACGACATAGACACCGTCCGGCAGAATGTGAGTATTTTCATATCTGTTAAGCCATACCTTCCTGTATATTCCGGCGCCGGAATACCAGCGGGAATTGGGGCAGCGGTAGTCCACCCTGACGGTGAGCTCGTTCTCGCCTTCACTAAGCAGGTCGGTGATGTCCAACTCGAAGGTGGTATAGCCGTACTTCCACTCGCCGGCAGGCTTGCCGTTGACGTAAACGCGGCTGTCCATATACACTCCCTCAAACCGCACAGATGTGCGCCTGCCGTCGTTGGGGACAGTGAAGCGGCGGCGGTACCAGCCGGTGGAGGTCTTGTAGAGATCCTTGGTGTCATAGATGAGCCAGTCGTGGGGGATATCCACCTTCTGCCACTCAAAGCTGTCGGAATACTCCGTTCCGACAGGCTGCAGCGAGAACTCCCAGCCGCTGCAAAAAAGGTTTGTTTCTCTCATAGTGCTTCTCCTTTGAAAATTAGTGTGAAATGCAAAAATATGAAACTCATGTTTATGCTCTGCTTTCATTAATTATAGCAGACCTTCATCAAAAATGGTACTGTCGGGATAGACAAATTTAACGTTATTTATTTGTGCAGTAAAGCCAAATTTGCCAGTTTCAAATCTTCTCCTTTAAAAATATGAAACTTTGTGCAAAAATACCATTTGCAAATTTCAAAAGAAGGTGGTATAATAACAGCATAACGTGTAGCGAACATCCGCGTAAGTCCGGTTGAGCGCTGCACGTTTTTATTTTTGTCCGGAGGTATGAAATGGAAAGAACAGCCAACAGCTTTCTCGGCACCGAGCCGGTGGGAAAGCTAATGAAAAAATACGCCCTGCCCTGCATCATCTCGCTGCTGGTGGGAGCGCTCTACAACATCGTGGACCAGATATTCATCGCCAATGCCGACTACCTCGGCTCCTACGGCAACGCCGCCAATACTGTGGTGTTCCCGCTGACAGTCATAGCGCTGGCTATTGCCGTTATGATAGGCGACGGCTGCTGCGCCTTCGTCAGTCTGAGCCTTGGCAAGAGGGAACCCGAAAAGGCCAAACGCAGCGTCGGGAACTCCGTCGTGATAACTGTGCTGGCAAGCCTTGTCCTTTCAGCGGTGTATCTTGTTTTCAGCAGCAGTATCATCAGAATGTTCGGCGGCACCGTCAACCCCGGGACCTATAGCTGCTCAAAGGAATACTTCTTCTATATCACGCTGGGGATACCCTTCTATATGTTTGGGCAGGCTATGAACCCCGTTATCCGCGCCGACGGCAGCCCTGCCTTCGCTATGGTCTCCACTCTGGCGGGCGCAGTCATCAACATCATTCTGGACCCCGTTTTCATATTCGTTTGCAGATGGGGAATGATGGGCGCTGCACTGGCTACTGTCATAGGTCAGGCGGCAACTGCATTCCTTGCCGTAGGCTATCTTGTGAATATGAAGCAGGTCAAGCCCTCAAGGGAGGACTTCCGCCCCGACGCCTTGGTTATCCGTAAAACGCTGATACTGGGCCTCACCAGCTTCCTATCACAGATATCCCTCGTGGCGGCAATGGCGGCTATAAATAATATGATACGCAAGTACGGCGCCCTTGACCCTATATTCGGGCAGGAGCAGTACGCCCAGATACCTATGGCAGTGGTGGGCATCGTTATGAAGTTCTTTCAGATAGTCATATCCATTGTCGTGGGTATGGCGGCGGGCTGCATACCTATTGTCGGGTTCAATATGGGCGCAGGGCTGAAGCTTCGGGTCAGGAGCCTGTTCACCCGCCTGCTCATAGCCGAGGCAGCGGTGGGAGCCGTCGCACTGTTGATAGTCGAGCTCTTCCCCCGCCAGCTTATCGGCATTTTCGGAGCCTCCAACGAGAGCAGCTATTACACCGATTTTGCAGTCCGCGCTTTTCGCATTTATCTCTGTATGATGGTGTTCGCCTGCGTGAATAAGGCTTGTTTCATATTCTTACAGGCTATGGGAAAGGCTGCGGAATCCACCGCGCTCTCTGTTATCAGGGAGATAGTTTTCGGAGTGGGTCTTGCGCTGCTGCTGCCGAGATTTTTCGCTCTGGACGGCGTCCTCTACTCAATGCCGGTGTCGGATATCCTGACCTTCATCGCCGCCCTTTTCCTGATAATCAGGACTTATAAGGAGATAGGAGGCGAAAGCGTCACCCTCTCAAATGAGGTATCGAAGGAGCCAATTGGCTGATATCCTTTGCACTTCCACAAAAGAAAAGCGCCCGGCGGGGCGCTTTTGTTTTATCCGATGGAGCCGGTATAGCGAGGAAAGCTATCCTCTGCCTTGGCGACAGCCTCCTCCAGCGTCATACCGTAGAAGTTCCCGGCGGAGAAATTCCTGCCGGAGCGCTTGTCGTCGATGAAGGCTCCCACCACTACTCCCGGGAGGGAGCTCTCCGGAGCGTTGGGGGCGTGCTGACCGCCCAAGTCAGTGCGGCACCAGCCCGGGTCGGTGATGTTTATGCAGACATCCGTTCCGTCGTACTTGGAGGCGAGATCCATAGTCACCTTGTCCAGCGCTGCCTTGCTGGCGGAATAGCCCGCCTGCTCCGGCTCGAGACGTATTCCGCTGGTGGTGTTGACTATCCGCCCGAAGCCCCGCTTTGCCATCTTCGGCAGAAAGTGGTAGACTATCATCATCGGGGCGATGGTGTTTATCTTGAAGCTCTCTTCAAAATCGGAGGGCGGGGTGGTGAACCAGTCGCTGCGGTAGGCTATCTGTATGCCCGCATTGTTCAGCACGATGTCCACGTCAACGCCCAGAGCGTCTATCTCCGAGAGCATTGCGCTCACCTGCGAGAGGTCGGAGAACTCCGCCCCCACTGCATATGCCTTTACACCCAGCGCCGTTACCTGAGCCAGCGTATCTGCACAGTGCTCCTTAGTCCTGCCTTGAAGGATAAGGTTGGCGCCCCGCTGCGCCATAAAGAGGGCAGCGCCCTTACCTATGCCCCTTGCGGCGCCGGTTATGAGCACCCATCTGCCGCGAACGTCAACCATTCAGCTCACCTCTCATTTTCTCAACCGCCGCGATGACTTTATCGCACCAGAGGTCGAATTCCTTGTCCTCCTTCTGATATTCCGGGTGGGCGAGGATGTACTTCACCGCCCGGGCAATGCCTTCTCTTGCAGTGACCTTGGCCTTGAACTCCGGCACCAGCGACTTCACCTTGGAGTTGTCGAATATGACGGTGTTGGACTTGTCACCGGTAAGGCTGCCCACAAAGTCGTAATCGCTGACGGCGGCAAGGGTCTCGGAGGAGATGTGATATGCCATAAGCTCCTTGCCAAGCGCCTCGGCAATATAGGAGTAGATGTCGTTCCAGGTAACGCTCTCGTCGGAGGTGATGTGAAACGCCTCACCAATAGCCTTGGGATTGCCGATGAGCCCGGCATAAGCAACAGCGAAATCGCTGTTGTGGGTTATGGTCCAGAGGGAGGTGCCGTCGCCGTGGATTATCACCGGCTTGCCCTCCATAATGCGCTTTACCACCTGCCAGCTGCCGCCGCTGCCGTGAACACCCAGCGGCACGCTGCGCTCGTCATAGGTGTGGCTGGGGCGCACTACCGTCACAGGGAAGTCCTGCTCCCGGTAACGCGCAAACAGGTATTCCTCGCAGGCCTTCTTGTTGCGGGAGTATTCCCAGTAGGGGTTCTCAAGAGGGGTCTCCTCGGTGATGTAGGGCGACTTGGGCGGCTTCTGATATGCCGACGCGGAGGAGATATAGATAAACTGCTTGGTCCTGCCGTTAAAGAGTCGGAAGTCCCGTTCCAGCTGGGCGGGAACAAATCCGATGAACTCCCCGACGCAGTCGAAGGTCATTCCCTCCAAAGCTGCGGCAGCCTCCTGCTCGTTGTTTATATCGCACCGTATGGTCTTTACGTTCTCCGGCAGCCCTGTATTCCTGCTGCCGCGGTTGAGCAGATAGACCTCCTCGCCTCTTTCAGCCAGCAGGCGGGTGATAGCCATGCTTATGGTGCCCGTGCCTCCGATGAATAATATCTTCATAGCCGTCCTCCTTAAAGTGCTGCCTTTACAGCCAGCTTGTAGATGTTGGTAACGTCGCTGCGGTCAAGCTCCATAAAGCCGGCGCGCTTGCCGTCCCCCACGCCCAGCTTTTCCACCAGCAGAGGAATATCCTCCTCCTTGGCGCCCAGCTCGGCGAAGTTGATGGGCATACCTATGCTCTTTAAGAACTGGCGGAAGCGCCTGATACCCTCTAAAGCCGTAGCCTCAGGATTTTCAAAATCCATCTGGCAGCCGAAAACGCGGGTAGCCATCTGGCAGAAGCGCAGAACGTTGTGGTTGTGGACATACTCCATCCAAGCGGGCATTATCACCGCAAGACCGGCGCCGTGAGCCACATCGTAAAGTGCGGAGAGCTCGTGCTCCAGACTGTGGGAGTTCCAGTCCTGCTGCCTGCCTACGCCGACGATGTTGTTGTGAGCCACCATTCCCGCCCACATAATGTTAGCGCGGGCGTCGTAGTTGTTAGGGTCAGCGATGACCCGGGGGGTCTCCTTTAACATAGTCAGCAGCACGGCCTCGCAGAGGCGGTCGGTTATCTCCACCTCGGTGGTGTTGGTGAAGTAGCGCTCGAAAACGTGAGCCATAATATCGGTGGCTCCGCAGGCGGTCTGATAAGGGGGCAGGGTCTGGGTCAGTTCCGGGTCGAGTATGGAGAAACGGGGACGGATGTAGTCGGAGCCCGCTCCGCGCTTGAGCATACCCTCCTCCTTGGTGATGACAGAATCACCGGAGCCCTCGCTGCCGGCAGCCGCGATAGTCAGAACAGTGGCCACCGGGAGCGCCCCCTCACATCTGGCCTTCTTGCTGTAGAAATCCCAGAAATCGCCGTCGTAGCAGGCGCCCATGGCTATGGCCTTGGCACTGTCAATGACCGAGCCGCCGCCAATGGCGAGGATAAAATCGAGCCCCTCTGCCTTGACAAGCTCAATGCCCTTGTAGACCAGAGTGTCTCTGGGGTTGGGCGCAACGCCGCCCAGCTCGCAGTGGTAAATGCCCTGCTCGTCTAAGGACTTCTTCACTCTGTCCAGCACTCCGGAGCGAACTGCCGAGCCTTCGCCGTAGTGGATAAGCATCCGGCTGCCGGAGTACTTCTTTACATAGAAGCCGGCCTCATTCTCTCTGCCTCTTCCGAACACGAACTCGGTGGGACTGTAGAAATTAAAATCATTCACTGTGACATCTTCCTTTCTGTTTTATCAAATAAATGCTGCAATGAGCAATATCCTTTATTTTTAAGGAATTTCTCCCTTTTCACCAAATCTGTGTATGAGGATTTGTCTATATCACACATACAGGGTAATTTTTTGGACTCATTCCGAAACCTCCGAAACTCTATTTTATAAATTAAGCGCGTATAAAAAAATATTTTTAAGAGATAAAAAATATATGGTAATAAAAAATAATTTATAGCAAAATGGGTTTCGATTGTTTCGGAAAGTTTCAGAGCTTGACAGCTGCAAGCTGCCTCTCAGTATCCGATAAGTCAATTATAGCATATCGCAAATGCGGGGTCAATGCACTATCCTATACATTTGCATTATAGGATATGTTTATCAGCCAACGGTGCCAAATATCCAAATACAGGGAATTGCTGCGTAACACAAAGCACAGCGCGGCATACGCCGAAGTGACGTTCCGGAGCGACACCGAATTTGCCTCCTCCCCAAAGCCGGGCGCGACGGCTTGCGTGCCGCACGACGTGCGGTTGACTTTTGTGGACGGATATGGTATAATATCAGAGGAAAGAAAGTGATGCTATGGAAACACGCGCCGCGGTCATCGCCGTCATAGTCAAGGACACCGAGGCCGCCAATGAGATAAACGCTGTGCTGCACGAGTACGGCAGGTACATCATCGGGAGAATGGGCCTGCCCTATCCGAAGAAGGGGATAAGCATCATCAGCGTGGCGGTGGACGCCTCGCAGGACGTGATAAACACCCTTGCCGGAAAGATAGGCCGGATAAAGGGTGTCACCGCAAAAACGGTGTACTCCCCGGAATGAATATTACAAACATCTTACCTGACATCGAAATCATATTGAGATGAAAGCCGAGATAACGTGAGACCGCTGCCCCCCGGGCAGGGGTGTGGGACGCTGTATCTTGGGATACGGCGTTTTTTAATGCACAATTCACAATGCACAATGCACAATGACGGAGTCCGCTGCGCGGACTGATTCCCATACGGGCACCGCAGTGCGATGTGATATGATGCTTTTGTGCTTTGTTATTTCTGACTAAAGTGCTTGAATGGGCATAACGCGCCGCAGGCGCACAATTAATTGTGCATTGTGAATTGTGCATTGTGAATTGAAAAAGGGGAGGCTTTGATATGATAAAGCTTGCAATATACGGCAAGGGCGGGATAGGGAAGTCCACCCTCTCGTCCAATTTAAGCTCCGCCTTTGCGAAGAAGGGGCTGACCGTTTTACAGATCGGCTGCGACCCTAAGGCTGATTCCACCTCTCTGCTGTTGGGAGGAAAAAGGCTTACCACTGTGCTGGAGCTGGTCAGGGCGGGCAAGCCCTTTACACTGGAGGATATGGTCACAATGGGCTCTATGGGGGTGCTCTGCGTTGAGGCGGGAGGACCCGTCCCCGGGCTGGGCTGCGCCGGCAGAGGGATAATCACAGCACTTGAGGCGCTGGAGGAAAAGGGCGCCTATGAGGTCTACAAGCCGGACGTAGTCATCTACGACGTGCTGGGGGACGTGGTCTGCGGAGGGTTCACGATGCCTATGAGAAAGGGCTACGCCGATAAGGTCTACATCGTCACCTCCGGGGAGAATATGTCCATATACGCAGCGGCGAACATCGCAATGGCTGTGGAGAATTTCAAGACAAGAGATTACGCCCAGCTGGGCGGGATAATACTTAACAGAAGAAACGTCCGGGACGAGGACGCCAAGGCGGATACTCTTGCGGCGGATTTCTCCACAGAGGTCATAGCGCGGATAGACCGTTCTGAGCTGTTCGAGCGGTGTGAGGCAGAGCACAAGCCAATGGTTGAGCTGTTCCCCGAAAGTAAGGAAGCGGGTCAGCTGCTGGCGGCAGCGGAGAGAATACTGAATTAATTCGGAATTACGAACTCCGAATCCCGAATTGGATAAGAACGGTGATAAAAATGCTTAAACCGATAAACGGGGACAGAGCTCCCCGGCCAGTAAAGCTCACAGACGCGGCCTTTCCGGCTCCGTTTGCGGGCGGGCTCGAATATAATCCCCCTGCAAGGGGGGTGTGGAATATCGTCCATACCGCAATGCTCATACCCGAATCACATCAGATATATGTCTGTGCTCAGGGCTGCCTGCGGGGCGTTATCCTAACCGCTGCCGAGATGAACGCTATGGAGAGAATGTCCTGGGTGTCTCTGCGGGAGCAGGATATGTGGTCGGGTGAAATGGAGCAGCGGGTCGTGGAGGGCTGCGCCCACATCATCGACAGACTTCCCAGCCACCCACGCTGCATTACAGTCTTTTTGAGCTGTATGCATATCTTCGAGGGCTGCGATTTCAGAGTGATACAGCAAAGCCTCTCGGAGCTTTACCCCGATATCGACTTTGTGGACTGCTATATGATACCCACCATGCGCAAGGCAATGTCCCCCGAAGCGATGATGTACCGCCAGCTGTATAAGCCGGTGAAGAAGCTGCCGACGGATAATTCTTTAGTGGGACTTACCGGAACACAGTTTACCTTTGATAAGCAAAGCGAGCTTTTCGATATCCTCGCCGCTGCCGGCAAGAGAACCTGGGAGCTGCCCCTTTGCAAAAGCTATGAGGAGTACCTCTCGCTGGGGAGCGCGGAGTTCTGCATATCCACTCAGCCCACTGCCTACGCCTCCGTCAAGGAGCTGAACAAAACGCTGGGGATAGATGTGCTCTACCTCCCCCTGTGCTATGATTACGACGAGATAGAGAGCTGTTATGATAAGCTTTGCGAGCGGCTGGGAATTGTCCGGTTTGATACCGCTCCTTACCGCGGGGCGGCGGAGAAGGCTCTTGCCTCGCTTAAAGAAACGCTGGGCGGCAGACCCATATCCATAGACCATACCGCCACGCCCCGGCCTCTGGGGATGGCGCTGCTGCTGTGCGAGCACGGCTTTAACGTCAAAAGCATATACTCTGATGTGTTTATCCCGGAGGAGAGGGCAGCGTTTGATAAGCTGAAAGCGTTGGGCGCGGATATCGACATCTTCCCCACGCTGGACGCAGCTATGACCTTTGCTGCTCCCGAGCCGGACAGCAGCGTGCTGGCAATAGGTCAGAAGGCCGCTTACTTCAACAACACCGACCGCTTTGTGGATATCGTTTACGGCGGCGGGCTCTACGGCTTCGGCGGGATAGTCTCGCTTTGCAAGCTCTTGGAGGAGGCGGCAAGGGTGCCGAAGGATACAAGAAGGGTCATCAGTCACAAGGGTTGGGGGTGCGAGAGCTGCCTATGAATCAGACTGCACAGATATTATCCATCTACGCGGCGGACACCTCCGGCGTATGCTCGGCGCTGTTTGAGCTGGGAGGAATGACCGTCATTCACGATGCCTCCGGCTGCAACTCCACCTACACCACACACGATGAGCCCCGGTGGTATCGCGGGAGCAGTATGATGTACATCTCCGCCCTCACCGAAAGCGACGCCGTTATGGGCAACGACGAGAAATTCATCTCCGACTTAACGGAGGTGGCAAACCGCCTAAAGCCGGAGTTTATAGCCATCTGCGCTTCCCCTATGCCCGCCATGACCGGCGTGGATATGGAGGCCATAGCCTTTGATGTGAGCCACCGCACCGGCATACCGGCGTTCAGCGTTAAGACCAACGGTATGCATTCCTATATCCCCGGGGCGGCTAACGCCTTTGAGGAGATAGTGCGGCACTTCTGCGAGCCGGCAGAAAGGCGCAAGGGCAAAGTAAACATCATCGGCGCCACCCCGCTGGATTTCTCCCTCAAAGGCTCTGTTGAGAGCATAAAGCAGTGGCTTCGGGATAACGGCTTTGAGGTCGGCTGCTGCCTTTCAATGGGCTGCACCCTTGATGACGTCCGGGCGATGTCCTCGGCGGAGGTGAGCCTTGTGATATCCTCAACGGGAGTGAAAGCGGCGGAGTATCTTAAGCGGGAGTACGGCGTCCCCTATGTAAAGGGAGTGCCGATAGGGAAGAGCTTTTCCCGCGTCCTTGCCGACGGGCTTAGAAGCGCCGCGGCAGGGCAGGAGGCCTCGCCCCTGGCTCTTCGCACCGGTGAGAGCATTATGGCGGCGGTGTTAGGGGAGAGCATATTCTCCGCGTCTATGGCGGCGGCGCTGGCGCTTGATAAGGGGATTTCCGCAAGGGTGATAGAGACGGTGGGCGAGAGCGACTTATCCGTTCTTTCGCCCTTTGACCTCTCCGCCCCGGACGAGGACGTCTGCGAGAGAGAGCTGGCAAAACACTCCCTCATCATTGCAGACCCGCTGTTCAGACCCATTGCTGGGAAGGGCAGATTTGTCCCCCTGCCTCACGAGGCCTTCTCGGGCAGATGCTTTGAGAGGGATATACCTGACCTGATAAACAGAGAACTCACATTCCTAAAGGAGACAGGCTTATGATAAAGCTGGCAATATACGGCAAGGGCGGGATAGGCAAATCCACCGTCACTGCCAATCTTTCCGCCGCTCTGGCGATGCTGGGCAAGCGGGTGATACAGATAGGCTGCGACCCCAAGGCCGACTCCACCGGCAACCTGCTGGGGGGAACTCCCGTAATGCCGGTGATGAACTACCTCCGGGAGCGGGACGACGAGCCGGAGAGCATTGAGGAGATATCCAAGATAGGCTACGGCGGGGTGCTGTGCATTGAGACAGGCGGCCCCACCCCCGGCCTCGGCTGCGCCGGCAGGGGGATAGTCAGCACCTTCAGCTTATTGGAGGAGCTTAAGCTCTTTGAGAAATTCAAGCCCGATGCCGTCCTCTACGACGTGCTGGGAGATGTGGTCTGCGGGGGCTTTGCGGTGCCTATCAGAGAGGGCTACGCCTCCAAGGTGCTGATAGTCACCTCCGGCGAGAAGATGGCGCTCTATGCCGCCAACAACATAAACAGCGCGGTGAACAATTTCGCCGACCGGGGCTACGCCAAGGTCAGGGGGATAGTATTGAACCGCCGAAATGTGGAGAATGAGGAGCAGAAGGTGCGGGACTTCGCGGAGAAAACTGACCTTCCCATAATTGCGGATATCCCCCGCAGCAACGATATAATCCACTATGAGGATATGGGAAAGACTGTTATCGAGGGGGACAGCTCCCTTGAGGTCAGCAAGCGGTTTCTGGCCCTTGCACAGCTTCTGATAGATGAGGACGAGCAAAATGACTGACGCCTTTTACATCACCGCCTGGGACCTTGCGGCTGCGGGCAAGGACAATATCCCCGATGAGCTGCGCTCGTCGGAGCATCTGATATACAGCTCTCCCGCTACGCTGAGTTTCAACTCCCCGGGAGCGCGGGGTTTCGGCGTAAAGAGGGCGGGGCTGGCTGTGCCCGGCTCGGTGATGCTTCTGGTGGCTCCCGGCTGCTGCGGGCGCAACACCTCGCTGCTGCGCACCAATCCCGAGTACAGCGACCGCTTTTTCTTTCTGCTGCTGGACGATACCGATATCGTCACCGGCAGGCACCTGACCAAGATACCCAAGGCGGTGGAGGAGGTCTGTCAGAGCCTTGACAAGAAGCCCTCGGCGGTGATGATCTGCATTACCTGCGTTGACGCCCTGCTGGGTACGGATATGGAAAGGGTCTGCCGAAAGAGTGTGGAGCTCACCGGTGTTCCCACCGTTCCCTGCTATATGTACGCCCTGACCAGAGAAAAGCGGCTGCCGCCTATGGCAGCGGTGAGAAAGTCGGTGTACTCCCTGCTGGAGCGTCAGCCCAGAGAGCGAAAGGATATGAATATTCTGGGCTACTTCTCCCCCCTCTATGATGACTGCGAGCTCTACCCCCTTATGCGAAGTGCCGGGATAAAAAATATCCGGGAGCTGGCAAGGTGCGAAACCATTGAGCAATACCGCGAGCTGTCAAAGGCCAACTTCAACCTTCTGCTCAACCCGGAAGCGCGGTACGCAGCGCAGGATATGCAGGAGCGTTTGGGGATACCCTTTATCGAGCTGCTGCGGCTCTACCAGCCGGACAAGATACACAACCAGTACCGTATGCTGGGGCAGGCCATAGGGGCGCAGCTTGACGACAGCGAATACTTCGAGGCGGCGCAAAAGCGCATTGAGGCTTTCTATGAGAAATTCGGCGCCCTGACCCTTGCCGTCGGGGAAATACTCAACGGCGACAGCTTTGAGACAGCCCTTATGCTTGTGAGAAACGGCTTTAAGGTGGCCGAGATCTTCGGCACCGTAGGGGAGCTTAATTTCAGCTTTGTGAAGCGTCTGGCGGAGCTCTCCCCGGACACTAAAATATACTCAAACCTTTCCCCCACAATGCTGAACTATAATGAAGAAAGCGTTGACTGCTATATCGGCTGCGACTGCGAATACTACCACCCCGACACTCCCGGCATAGACTTCTGCGGGGATATCCAGCCCTTCGGCTATGCGGGGGTAGTGCGCCTGTTTGACGAGCTGGAGGCAGCAATGGAGAGGAGGACTGTCAGATGAAAAAGCTGGTGAAATACCTCTCTCCCTTTGCTCCCGACCAGTCCGGCGCCTGCGGAGTGCTCTATGAGCTGGGCGGGCTTATGGTGGTCTGCGATGCCGGCGGCTGCGCCGGAAACATCTGCGGCTTTGACGAGCCCCGGTGGTTTACCAAGCGCTCTGCGGTGTTCAGCGCGGGACTGCGGGATATGGACGCTATCCTCGGGCGTGACGACAAGCTGATAAAGAAGCTCACCGTTGCCAATTCCCAGCTGGACTGCAAATTCACAGCCCTTATTGGCACGCCTGTTCCGGCGGTCATCGCCACCGACTTTGCAGCGCTGAAAAAGCTGGCGGAGAAAAAGACCGGTCTGCCCTGCATAACCGTGGAATGTACCGGCACCCATTATTACGACGAGGGCGAGCGTAAGGCTTGGCTGGCGCTGTTTTCCGAGTTCGCCCGGGAGGATTTCGACACCGTCCCCGGCAGGGTGGGCATCATCGGTGCCACACCACTTGAAACAAGTATGATGACAAACGAGCGTATTGTCTCCAAATGCCGGGCTATGGGGATAGACGAGCCGGTGGTCTACGGTATGGGCTCTGCTTTGGAGGACGTTGTGAGAGTCTCCTCCTGCGAGAGAAATCTGGCGGTGTCCGCCGCGGCGATACCCGCCTGCGAGTATCTTAAGGAGCGCTTCGGCACCCCTTATGAGGCGGCGTTTCCCTTCCTGCCGGAGAACTTCAAGGAAAAGCTTAGCAAGGCAGAGGGCAGGGCGCTCATTATCCACAGCCAGCTAATAGCAAACGAGATAAGAAAGCTCCTGCCGGAGGGTCAGGCCGACTGTGCAAGCTTCTTCACAATGGATAAGTCCCTCGCTCGGGAGGGTGATACCGAGCTGCGCTCGGAGGAGCAGCTGCTTGACCTGCTGCAAAGCAGCAGATATAGGACCCTCATCGCGGACGGTGAGTTGAGAAAGCTTTTCCGCCCGGCGAGCTTTGAGGGCAGGTTCATACAGCTTGACCACTTTGCCGTTTCCGGCAGACTGTGGGATACGGAGGAATGATTTGAAAACATATCACATCAAGACCTGCGGGATAGTTCAGGGGGTGGGGTTCCGTCCCTTTGTGAGCCGCACTGCTGATGCTCTGGGAATAAAGGGAACTGTCGCCAATCGGGGCTCCTATGTGGAGATTTTCGCTCAGTGCGGTGAAAAGGCGCTGGACGGTCTGCTGTCGGCCATTGCCAACGACCCTCCCGAGCGGGCGGTGATACTCGACACCGAATGCGCCGAATGTGACTGCCCGCCCTTTGAGGATTTTCAGATAATCGAGAGCGAAAAGGAGGCGGGGGATATCTTCGTCTCGCCGGACATAGCCGTCTGCGAGAAGTGCAAGCGGGAGCTCTACGACAAAAGCGACCGGCGGTATCTCCACCCCTTCATCAACTGCACCCAGTGCGGCCCGCGGCTCACCATAATGGATACCATGCCCTATGACCGCGAGCGCACCACTATGGCGGATTTCCCAATGTGTCCCCAGTGTGCAAATGAGTACACCGACCCTGCCACCCGCCGCTACGACGCCCAGCCGGTGTGCTGCAACGAATGCGGCCCGGAGGTTTATATCATCGGCACAGACCTGCGGGGCAGGGAGGCCATCACCGCCGCAAGGCGCAAAATAAGCGAGGGCGGGGTCATCGCCGTCAAGGGCATAGGGGGCTTTCACCTCTGCTGTGACGCCAAGAACGATGAGGCCGTAGCCCGTCTGCGGCAGCTCAAGCACCGGCCCATGAAGCCCTTTGCGGTGATGATGAAAAACGAGGACACCGCCCGCAGAGAGTGCATATTCAATGAGGCGCAGGAAAGGATAATGACCGGGCATCAGAAGCCCATACTCCTGCTGGATAAGCGCCCGGGTGGAGAGCTCAACGGGCTCATAGCGCCGGATAATTCCAAGGTGGGGGTAATGCTGCCCTACGCGCCGGTGCAGCTGCTGCTTTTTGACTACGACGACGGGATAGCCGTCAGCGACTGTTTGGTGATGACCAGCGGCAACGCCTCCGGGGCGCCCATCTGCCGCAGTGATGAGGACGCCGTCTTAGAGATAGCGGGCTTTTGCGACCTTATTCTTTCTCATAACAGGCGCATCCTTATCCGCTCGGACGACACTGTAATGGACACCTACCGGGGCAGGCCATATATGATACGCCGCTCCCGGGGCTACGCTCCGCTGCCGGTAATGACCGACAGCAGAAAGGGCTGTGTGCTGGCCATTGGCGGCGAGCTCAAAAACACCTTCTGCATTGCCAAGGACGGGCTGATGTACCCCTCCTCCTATGTGGGGGATATGGCAGATATCCGCACTGTGGCGGCACTTAAGGAATCGGTGCGGCGAATGATGACGCTGCTGGAGGCGCAGCCCCGGCTGATTGTCTGCGACCTGCACCCCGGCTACAACACCACCGCCGTCGCCGAGGAACTGGCAGAGGAGCTTTCCCTGCCGGTAGTAAAGGTGCAGCACCACTACGCCCACATTCTCTCCTGCATGGCGGAGAACAGGGTCACAGGCCGGGTCATAGGCCTCTCGCTGGACGGCACCGGCTACGGCACCGATGGCAGCATCTGGGGCGGGGAGATACTTGTAAGCGATGAGGAAGGCTTTGAGCGTTCAGCCTCGATAGCACCCTTTATCCACGCCGGCGGCGACGCCGCTTCAAGGGAGGGCTTTCGCGTTGCGGCCTCAATGCTCTTGGATATTTACGGTGAGAGGACGGCGGAGGTCTGCCGGCAGCTTTCGCTGTGTACGGATAAGGAGCTGGGCTTCATCACTATGATGAGGCGGGCAGGCATCAACTGCACCCCCTCCACCAGCTGCGGCAGGCTGTTTGACGCAGTCTCGGCTGTCTTAGGCATAAGGCGGGCCAGCACCTTTGAGGGCGAGGCAGCTATGGCGCTGCAAAACGCCGCAGAGCAGTTTGCGGGAGAGCTCCCGCCGCTGGATACACCCGATATCCGGCGTGAGCAGGGCAGGCTCATTCTCCCCACTGACGAGCTGGTGAGATACCTCACCGAGCAGCGCCTTGCGGGAGCGGAGGCAGGTATGCTGGCATATTCGTTCCACGCAATGCTTTCAGGTATGCTGGTCAGGGCGGCAGTCCTCATCAAGGAGGAGACAGGCTTAAATGTCTGCGCCCTTAGCGGGGGAGTGTTCCAGAACACTCTGCTGACCTCTCTCACCGAAAACGGTCTTGAAGCGGAGGGCTTTGAGGTCATCACCCACAGCCTTATCCCGCCCAACGACGGCGGGCTGTGCCTGGGGCAGGCACTATATGGAACGGGGTTCCTGGATAAATAAATGCGGAATTCGGAATTAAAATATGGAGGTATAGATCATGTGTGTAGGTTTATCGGCTAAGGTAGTCAGCGTTGAGGACGGCACCGCCGTAATTGATGCGGGCGGAGCAAAAAGAGAGGTCTCGGCGGAGCTTTTGGACGAGCTGGAGCCGGGGGATTATGTTATGGTACACGCCGGGGTGGCTATCGCCAAGATAACCGATTCCGACGACGATGAAGCGGGAGAGGTGATGGGCTTAATATGAACACCGCCGCTGAAAACGCAAAGGATATAATAACCTCCTACAAGGGCAGGAAACTGCGTATTATGGAGGTCTGCGGTACTCACACCCACGAGATATTCAGGCAGGGGATAAGAAATATCCTCCCGCCAGATGTAGAGCTCATATCCGGGCCCGGCTGCCCGGTGTGCGTAACGCCTGTGGGCTATATCGACGAGGCTGTGATGCTGGCGCTGGAAAAGGGAGCTGTGGTATGTACCTTCGGCGACCTCATCAGAGTTCCCGGCAGCGAGATGCCTCTGGCGGGAGCACGCTCCAAGGGCGGGGATATCCGCCCGGTATACTCCCCGCTGGACGCGGTGGAGATAGCGGAGCGTGAGCCGGATAAGGAGGTAGTCTTCCTCGCCGTAGGCTTCGAGACCACCACCCCCTCCGCCTGCATAGCAGTCAAGACCGCTATGAAAAAGGGTATAAAAAATTTCAGCATACTCACCGCCAACAAGACTATGCCCAACGCCTACAGGGCGCTGATGCACAGCGCCGATGCCTTCCTCTATCCCGGGCACGTCAACGCCATCACCGGTACAGGGGTATGCAAGGAGATGCTTTCGCTGGGAGTATCGGGTGTCATCGCCGGCTTCACCGCCAGCGAGCTGCTGACGGCTCTTGCGGTCATCATCAAAAAAAGCGAGACCGGCGAGCCCTTTTTTGAGAACTGCTACCCCAGAGTGGTAAAGGACGAGGGCAGTCCGGCAGCACTCAGGCTGATGGACGAGTTTTTAGAGCCTGTTGACACCGAGTGGAGAGGGCTGGGAATAATTGAAAAGTCCGGCGTGAAGCTCAGGGACAAGTACTCCGACTTCGATGCGAGAGTGAAATTCTCGCTGCCGGAGATAAAGGGACGCTCCAACCCCGCCTGCCGCTGCGGCGACGTTTTGCAGGGCAAATGCAAGCCCACTGACTGCAAAGTGTTCGGCAAGGGCTGCACCCCGCTGCACCCCATCGGCGCCTGCATGGTCTCGGACGAGGGCGCCTGCTCGGCGTACTATCAGTATGCACTGAACGATTAAGGAGAGAATGAGAATGGATAAGAATATAACCCTTGCCCACGGTGCGGGCGGCAGACAGACCAACGAGCTTATAGAGAGCGTGTTCAAGGCGCACTTCGCCAACGACACCCTTACCGCCGACGATGCGGCTATCCTGGACTTCGGGGAGGTGAAGCTGGCATTCTCCACCGACGGATTTATCGTATCCCCCTATGAGTTCCCGGGCGGGAACATCGGAAAGCTTTCCATCTGCGGAACGGTCAACGACCTTGCCTGTATGGGCGCCAAGCCGGAATACCTGACCTGCGCTTTCGTCATCGAGGAGGGCTTCCCCGTTGATAAGCTGGAGGAGATAGCTGCCGCTATGGAAAAGACCGCCGCCGAGGTGGGGGTCAAGTTTGCCGCCGGAGACACCAAGGTCGCCGGCAAGGGACAGGTGGATAAAATATTCATCACCACTACAGGTGTCGGCAGAGTGGACGAAAGAGCCAAGACCTCCGGCGCGTTTGCCAAGCCGGGAGATGCAGTCATCGTCTCCGGGGACATCGGCAGGCACGGCTGCACCATACTGCTGGCTAGGGACGAATACGGCATCTCCGCCGACGTCACCAGCGACTGCGCACCCCTCTGGCACAATGTGGAGGCTATGCTCGCCGCGTCAGAGGATATCCACGTTATCAGAGATGCCACCCGCGGAGGCGTGGGTACCGTCCTCTACGAGATAGCCGGGCAGAGCAATGTTGGCATTGAGATCGAGAGCGAAAAGGTGCCCGTAGCCGATGAGGTCAAGGGCGTCTGCGGAATGTTGGGGCTCGATCCGCTTTACCTTGCCTGCGAGGGCAGGCTGGTGATCATAGTGCCGCAGGAGGACGCGGTGAAGGTAAGGGATGCTCTGCGCTCCTGCCGCTATTCCAAGAACGCCGAGATAATCGGCACCGTCACCGAGAGCGACCCCGGAAAGGTCATACTTAAGACCGCCATCGGAGCAAAGACTCTCCTGCCTCAGCCCAGAGGCGAGCTGCTGCCCCGTATATGCTGAGGTGGCCGCTATGAAAAGATATTATATCTCAGCGATGCTGTGTGCCGCCGTAATGGCTGTCTCCGGCTGCGGAAAAGCAGAGGAGAGCAGCTCCATGCCGGAGCCCGGAACTTCCGCCTCACAGACAGAGACAGCTCCCACCGGGAGCTCACAGCCGCAGGATACTTCAAGCAAAACAGAGGAGGTTAATGATATGAAAAAATTTGAAAGCCTGATAGTCGAGCTGCCTCCCGAGGGCTACGACCAGGTCAAGGAGGGCGTCAGCTATCCGAAATTCCAAAAGCTGAAATACTACTCCACCACCGCCGAGCGGGACTCCAACGTCAACGTACTGCTGCCGGAGGATTACACTGAGGATAAGGAGTACCCGGTGCTCTACCTGCTCCACGGCTTCTACGGCAACGAGGACTCTCTGGCAGACAAGGCCAATGCCGTCAGCGTGATACTTACCAATCTTCAGCAGAGCGGCGAGGCGGAGGAAATGATAGTTGTGCTGCCCTACATCTATTGCAGCAAGGATATGCCTTATGTTACCGCAATGGATCTTGAGAACAGTCTTAACTACGACAACTTCATCAACGACCTTACCACCGATCTGATGCCCTTTATCGAGAGCAGCTTTTCCGTTGCCAAGGGCAGGGAGAACACCGCTATCACTGGCTTTTCAATGGGCGGGCGCGAGGCGTTGTTCATAGGCTTTTCCCGTCCCGACCTTTTTGATTACATCGGAGGGGTATGCCCCGCACCGGGACTTATCGAGATACCAAACTCTCCAATGCACCCCGGCCAGCTGGATAAGAGCCAGCTGCGGTTTGACGAGGACAAAAAGCCCCGGGTACTGCTCATCAGCTCCTCAAAGGCGGACGGTGTCGTGACCGACGCCCCCGACAGCTACCGCGCCGCCCTCACAGAGAACGGCGAGCCTTTCCTCTCCCACGTCCTGAACTACACCGGTCACGACCACACCAGCGTAAAGCCGCATCTGTATAATTATTTCAGGCTGCTGTTCAGATGACGCCAGTGCAGCTTTCATCAGACACAAAAGCGCCCCCTCCCATTCGGGAGAGGGCACTGCTGTTATATAAGGATATTAAAGCTCAGGATTCTCGTAGCACTTGAACACGTCCTCTATGTATGCTTTGTCCTCCTCCTTGTTTCGGGTGATGAGGCTTACAAGGGGAACAAGTATCAGTCCGAAGATCATAGTGATGGCACCGGCATTGATAGCCGAGTGGATAGCCAGACCGCCGATGGTGAGGGTGCGCTTGCCGAAGGTGAAGTAGAACATATGCGCAACGGTAAGACCCACGCCGCTGATGAAGCAGGCTGCCACAGCTGCCTTGGTGATCTTCTTGCTGTAGAGGCCGTAGAGATAGGGAGCAAGGAAGGCTCCTGCCAGAGCGCCCCAGGATATGGACATCAGCGTGGAGATGATGGTGGTGGGGTTCTCAAGGGTGAAGATAGCGATGATGACGGAGATCAGCAGGAATACTCCGATGAATATTCTCATAATGAGCAGCTCCTGCTTGTCGGTCATATTCTTCTTAAATGGCTTGATGAGGTCGATGGTCAGCACAGAGCTGGAGGTGAGCACCAGCGAGGAAAGGGTGGACATTGAAGCCGAGAGCACCAGCACGATAACGATACCGAAGAGCAGCTCGGGAATCTGGTCCATCATTTCGGGAACGATGCCGTCAAAGCCGGTGGCGGGTGCGCCCTCAACATTGTCAACGAACAGACGTCCGAAGCCGCCTAAGAAGTAGCAGCCTCCCGCAACAACTACCGCGAATACGGTGGATACGATAGTGCCTATCTTTACGGACTTGTCGTCCTTAACGGCATAGAACTTGCCCACCATCTGGGGAAGTCCCCAGGTGCCCAGAGATGTCAGCAGGACAACGCCCAGCAGGTTTACGGGGTCGGGGCCGAAGAGGGCGGCGAAGTCGCCGGTCTTGCCGGTGGCATCGGGTATCTCTGCCATCTTGTCGATGGAGCCTGTAAGGCCGCCGTTCTTGTTAAGAACAGCCATCACCACAGCGGTAATGCCCACCAGCATGAATATGCCCTGAATGAAGTCGGAAAGGGCGGTCGCCTTATATCCTCCGAGGATAACATAGATAGCTGTGAACAGCGCCATTACGATGATGCAGTACTTATAGGGGATGCCGAAGCCTTTCTCAAACAGTCTGGACAGACCGTTGTAAACGGATGCAGTGTAGGGGATAAGGAACACGAAGATGATGAGCGCCGCCGCCAGCTTAAGGCCGGGGGAGTTGTAGCGCTTCTCAAAGAACTCCGGCATAGTCTTTGCCTGAAGGTGCTTGGACATAATACGGGAGCGTCTGCCGAGGATAAGCCAGGGCAGCAGCGAGCCGATGACGGCGTTTCCGATGCCAACCCAAGTGGAGGCTACACCATAGCTCCAGCCGAAGCGTCCCGCATAGCCGACGAAAATAACCGCCGAGAAATAGGAGGTGCCGTAGGCGAAGGCTGTGAACCAAGGCCCAAGCGTTCTTCCACCCAGCACGAAGTCGGTGACGCTGGCTGTCTTTCTTCTGTAGTAAACGCCGATGCCCACCATCAGCAGCAGGTATACGATAAGTATGACCCACATTCCGATCATAAAAACAGATCCTTTCAATTCGATGATTTAAACCTTTAACGCTTTGCGGCTTTTATGCTTTTATCCGATAAAGCGTCAACATTTAATATTATATACTCTGCGGGCGAATTTGTCAATAGCCGTGAGGAAAAAAAGTGCAGCTTTTATCCCATTATTTTTGCATTGACCCAAAGCCGACATAAGTGGTATGATTTTATTACGGGGAGGAACTCCCCGGTGTGTAATAATTTTGTTAAAGGGAGAGGTTATCCAATTCGGAATTCCGTATTCCGAATTCCGAATTATATTCCTTCGTCCCGGTTTCAAGGAGGTATCACAATGAAACACAAGCTATTGTCATTTCTGGCAGGAACGGTCATCGCGCTGACTGGCGTGGCGGCGCCGTCGCTCTACTCTCACAGCGAGCCGATGACCGCCAGCGCTGCGGTCTATGCGTCGGACGAGACAGAGAATTACGCCCGCACAGTTGCCGAGTTGGTCAATTCCGAGAGAGCCAAGCAGGGGCTGCCCGCCCTTAAATATTCCCTGATGCTTTCACAGGCCTCGCAGACAAGAGCCGAGGAAACGGTGCAGCTCTTTTCCCACACCCGCCCTAACGGCACCAGCTGCTTCACTGTCCTCAAGGAGCAGGGGATATCCTACACCGCCGCCGGCGAGAACATCGCCTACGGACAAAAGACCCCCAATGCGGTGATGAACGCCTGGATGAACTCCTCGGGGCACCGCGCCAACATACTCAGCAAGAGCTTCGACCATATCGGCATCGGAGTGGTGTATAGGAACGGCACCTACTATTGGAGCCAGATGTTCGCGGCCTCCAAGTCGCTGGACGGCGAGTCTGTCACCACGACTGTGACCACAACAGCTCCCAAGGTTACGACCGCACCCAAGACCACTACTGCCCCAAAGGTGACGACAGCACCCAAGACCACCACCGCCCCAAAGGTAACAACTGCCCCTAAGACTACCACCACCCGCAAGGCAATAACGGCTCCGCAGACCACCGCTCCGGAGGTGACGGCTCCCGATTGCAATACATCTAACTGCAATTCCGCCAAGACACTTTACGATAGAGTAAAATGCGCCCTTGCGGCACTCAGACGTTGCGGATTATACTGCTGAAAAAACACCCCTGCGTGAGCGCGGGGGTGTTTTTCTGCGCAATAAAAAGAGCCGCGCTATTGCACGGCTCGATTTAGTTAGGCTTTGAAAGAATTACTTTCTCTTGGTAGCTACGAGAGCAGCGCCTGCAACAGCGATGCCTGCGAGAGCCAGACCAGCGGCTGCACCAGTTGTGGGAGCAGGATCGTTGGAGGGAGCGGGCTCGGGATCAGCAGCGGGAGCGTCAGGAGTGGTAACAGTAACCTTAACGATGTCAAGAGTTGCGGGGTTGCCATTGCCTTCGTCTGCATCGAGTGCCTTCCAAGCAGCAGCATCGATGTTGGAACCAATCATAACGAAGTTGTTATCACCAAGTGCCCAAGTAACGCCCTCATCAAGAGTAAGGGTTACAGTGTACTCGCCGTCAGCGGTAACATCAGCAACGCTGGAGACAGCGTGAGTGTTCTCACCAGCAGCGCCTTCAGACTCCCAGTAGTTAACGAAATTAGCGTTGTAGTTATCCTTGCTGGAATCACTCTCAAGGAAGTTGGAAGCGTTGATCCAGAGCTTATAGCCGCCGAGAGCTGCAACATCAGAAGCCTTAACGGTGATAGCAATAGCGGTAGCACCCTCAATCTCCTTGATATCGGTTACAGCGTGGGTATCGTCACCGCCCCAGGGATTCCAAAGGTTGATTCTGATACCGCTGTCATCCATTGTAACGGATGTACCGGTGGTGGTGAGATCCTTATCTGCTGCGAAAGCAGAGATAGCCATAGCGGAAACTGCAAGAGCGCCTGCAGCAAGACCTGCAAAGAGTCTTCTTAACTTCATAATAATTACATCCTTTCCAAAATAAAGATTTGTACTATCATTATAACGCGAACTGTTAAAAATTTCAATCGGTATAATCATCAAAAATGTTATCGTTTACTTATGCGCTTTTCACAAATTTATCACAAAAATATTGTTAATTATAGTCAATTTGAATTTATATAAAAATATTAAACTGATATTTTCAGCCCTTTCGCCCCGAGAGCTTCTTGCTTTGCAGACGCCTTGCGGTGCGCAGGGTCGCCCTGCGGGGAGCCACTCTGACGGCGGCGGTAGCCAGCTTCATACCTCTGTCCGGCACGATGACCGTCTTGCCGGAGAAGAGCCCCTTCAAGGCCTCCTCGGCGCAGTATTCGGCGGAGATGCCCTGTACGGCGAAGTCGCAGTCGGCAACGTCGTTGAACTCGGTCTGAACTGGCCCTGGGCAAAGCACCGCAACGCGCACTCTGCTGCCCCTTGCACGCAGCTCCTCGTCAATGGATTGGGTCAGGGAAACGACGTAAGCTTTCGTCGCATAATAGGTCGCCATAAGGGGGCCTCCTGGCATGAGCCCTGCCGATGAGCCCACATTGAGGATATAACCCCTGTCCTTGGCAATGAGGTCTTTTAAAAACAGCTTTGTAAGAATATGAACCGCAGCGCAGTTGACATCTATCATGGAAAGCTCCCGGTCAAGGTCAGTGTCGTCGAAATCTCCCAGCAATCCGAAGCCGGCGTTGTTTATCACAACGGAAACGTTCCTGTCCTTCACTTCCTCATAGAGGCGGAAGCATTCACTCTTCTGTGAAAGGTCGGCGGCGATGACGGTGGCTTCGTTTTCAAGCTCGGAGGCGAGGGCCTCCAGCCTGTCGGTGCGGCGGGCGGTGAGTATAAGGTTAAAGCCGAGGCTGTCCAGTCTGCGTGCGATAGCCGCCCCAATGCCCGAGCTTGCCCCGGTGACGAGTGCTGTTTTCATAATAATACCTCCAGTGCGGCAGTATAAATTTTTGATATGGATATCTTACCATATTATACCGCATAAGTCAAGCAAAATATCAAACCCTTAAGAAAAAGCATAGGATATAAGGCGGAGCGCTGTTCCGCAAAATATCCTATGGGAGGTAATATTTATGTCAGAGGTCTATTTTCTCGGAGCTGTCAGCGGCGGCAGCTTCAAAACCGAATTCCCCAAGCTAATTCGTGACAGCGGTATGTTTACTTACATTCTCAAAGGAGGCCCCGGCACCGGCAAGAGCTCTATGATGAAACGCATCGCGGAGCATTTTGAGGGAGAGCACCATATCATTCGCTTCTGCTGCTCCTCTGACCCCGGCTCGCTGGACGCGGTGGTGATACCCTCACTGCATTCCGCCATATGCGACGGTACCAGCCCCCATGTTTTCGAGCCGGTCTATCCCGGCATATGCCAGAAGTATCTGAATTTAGGGGAGTTCTGGGACGAGATTGAGCTCGCCGCCCACCGCCCGGAGATAATCGAGGCGACGGATAAGAACCGCTCCCTTTTGCAGCGGGCGCAGCGCTTTACGGCTGCCGCCGCGGACATCACCTCCGACACCTTCGGCCTTGGCTCCGACTGCCTTCTGGCGGATAAGCTGGAGGCCTTTGTGGGGAGGTTCACCAAAAAGCTCCTGGGCAGACACGGCAGCGGCGCCGGTGAGAAGAGCCTGCTGCGGCTCACCGCCCTCACCGAGTACGGCATCCTCACCCATCACGAAACGCTGGAAAGCTGCGGCACTGTCTACACTGTCAGAGACAGCCTCGGCACCGCCGCCGACTATCTCCTTTCCCGCATTTCAGACGAGGCCTGCGCCAGAGGGTACGACGTGATACTCTCCCCCGACCAGCTGCTTTCCGACACCGCCTTCCAGCACCTAATCATTCCTGAGCTGGGGGTAGCGATGATAAGCGGCTCCGCCGCCGAGGAGTGTGCCCACCCCGGCAGGCAGCGGCTGAACCTTATGCGCTTCTACGACAAGGGGCTGCTGTCCGAGCGAAAAATGCGCCTTAAGCTCAACCGCGCCGCCGTAAGCGACCTTATCACTGAGGCGGTGGGGACAGTCCGCTCCGCCAAGCTGGCCCACGACGAGATAGAGCGCTGGTACATCTCCTCAATGGACTTTGAGAGACTTGACCGCCTGACCGAAAAGGTCATCAAAGAGATAGAGCAGAGGGGAGAATAAATTGTCGCTTCCCAGGCGACCTATTGCGCTTTGGAATGTTGTATAATGCAGATGTAAGGAAGAGCGGAGGGCAATCCCCCGCGGACTTTAAGAAATTATCGGAGGTAATCACTATGACAAAGAAAGCTAACAACACCACAGCAAACACCAAGGCAGCAAACGTTACCGAGCTGGTATTCATTCTCGATTCCAGCGGCTCTATGGCGCCTCTCCGCGCCGACACTATCGGAGGCTTCAACACAATGCTTGGCAAGCAGAGGGATACCGAGGGCGAGGCTTATGTCTCCACCATAATGTTTGCGGACAATTCCACCGTCGTTCACGACAGAGTTTCACTTGACAAGGTGGCAGACCTAACCGAACGCGACTACGAGCCTATGGGCTGCACCGCCCTTTACGACGCAGTTGGGGACGCTGTCAGCCACATCTCCAATATCCACAAGTACGCCAGAAAAGAGGACGTCCCCGACAAGACCCTCTTCGTCATCACCACCGACGGCATGGAGAACGCCAGCAAGCGCTATAACGCCAAGAAGGTAAAGAAGCTCATCGAAAGCAAGCAGGAGGAGGGCTGGGAGTTCATCTTCTTAGGAGCCAACATCGACGCTGCGGCAGCCGCCGCCGACATCGGCATAGCCGAGGAGCGGGCGGTCAACTACAAGGCCACCAAGGGCGGCACCGCCAAGCTGTTCCGGGCAGTAGGCGCGGCGGTCTCGATGAACCGCTGCGAGGAAGCTATGTGCGACAGCTGGCGCGCAGAGCTTGACGAGGACAACAACAGCTGAATAAAGCAGTAAGACAAAGTGCTAAAAATGGGTGTCCCTGCCATACGGCGGGGATACCCATTTTGAGCTTAAAGCGTTTTTTGCGCGGCAGACTCCTTTATCCCCGAAGGACTGAGCTTATGAATTGCCAAAAATGTGAAATAAACATTGACAATATATATATGATATAATTAAATCGGCAAAACAATATCTATTTTCCGTAACGGCATACGGCATTACAGGAGGAGTGATTAATATGAAAAGATTTCTCTCATTCGTTTCCGCGCTGGCGCTGGCGGCAGGACTGATGAGCGTGGGTGCGGCGGCAGCGGACGAACAGCCGAAGCTGCCCTTTGAGCTAGAGGCTCCCAAGGACGTCATCGCAAAAAAACTTGAGGACGGCGACACTGTCAACACCATTCAGATAGCCTACAGCCAGAACGACAGCATGAGCAAATGGGCGTCCGACAAGGAAAACAACCACGACGGGTGGCTCAAGGAAATGAACGATCTGGGCTACAGTGATATGTGGGTAAGCCCGCAGATCGACTGGTCCATCGACAGCGAGGACGACTGGCACTACAACAAATACTGGGACACCGAGGGCTATGACGAGAATTATAAGCTGCGTATAAACGACTGGGCTTACATCTCCGCCAGCTATTCCAGCGAGAAAACTATGACCGAGTGGGTGTTCCGCTTCGGCTATGACATCAGCAACCCGGACGACTACGCATGGTACGGCGTTCACAATGAGGACGAGGACATTCCCGGTTGGGTGGACGTGCTTAAAGAGGATCAGTACGAGATAAGGGATATAAACGGCGAAAGGATCCCGGTCATCGACCTTGACGTACATACGGTCTATTTCAGAGTGCGCTGGCTGGTGACCTGCCGCGATTTTGACGACGTTGACACCAAGGTAGCTTCTGAGTGGTCTGCCACCGCTGCCGTAGGCAAGGAGGGAACAGACCTTGACCTCTCCCTTATTGAGGCTATGGAGGCGCCGGTAGTAAAGGACCTGCGCATTACAGATGAGTAAAACAACGGCTACCCTGTCATTGCATTCAAGCTTGATGTTCCCGAAGAGCTCACCACCCTGATGACCTATCTGGCTGTCAACAACGGCAGCGTTTGGATGGAGTGCGAGACCCGCGTTCAGGGCAAGGAGGACTGGGTGCAGCTTCAGGGCGACTGGCTTATCAAATCCGGCGAGATGAAGATGGCTCTGCAGGCTCTTGCGGAGCAGGAGGGCAGCGTTACCAAGGACACTCCTATAGAGATGCGCTGCCGCTACGCCATAACACCTCCCAGCGGCGAGGTGGTCTACACCAAGTATTCCGACACCCTGACCTTCGGTTCCCTTGAAATGGAGGTCGAGAGCAAGGAGGAGGTCTCAGAGGCGGAGGTATCCTCTCAGGAGGAAAGCAAGGCTCCCGAGAGCAAGGCAGACTCGGCCATAGCTGAAAAGACCGAAAAGAGCAGCTTCCCCTGGTGGATAATAATTCTCATTATCCTGCTGCTCATCATCATAATCGTCATCATCGTTCTTCTGAACAGGAAGAAAAAGGACGAGGAAAACAAAGGATAAGACACAAAAACGGCAGTCAAAACCTAAACAAAAAAAGGGGCTGTTGCAATCAGCCGAATTTCTGCAAATAATATAATAGCGCCGCTGCTTTGCAGCGGCGCTAAGTGCGAAAAATGGCACCACACCCCATTCGGGGTGAGGTGCCATTTTTCGCCTGAAGCTGTTCTTGCAACAGCCCCTTGCTTTTATATTATCCTGTTCACATAAGGTATCAGCTTCAGCAGCCGGACTATGGCGTAGGATACTATGAGTATCGCTATGGATATCCCCAGCACCGTTACCGCTCCGCCATGGGCGAATGGGTCAAAGCCCCATACCACCAGCACCAGCTTAAGCACCGCCATATGCAGAAGATATATCCCGAAGGAGCATTTCTCCAGCTCCTCGGCGACAAGGTCCAGCACCTTTATAGGCTTGTTCCCCGCCGACTGTATCAGCCCGAAAATTCCGGCTGACAGCAGCGCATAGACAATGAAGGAATAATTCCCCAGCAGAGACTCTGTCTTGTTGCCCTTGCCGGTGCTCCACATCGTCAGCCCGATGACAAGCCCCAGCCCGACAGCAGCCATTATGCCGGAGATCACCGCTCCCGGCTTTATCATACCGTTGTGCATAGCGTAGCCTAAAAACAGGTAGAGGGGATAAACGCTGTAGGCGCAGATGTAGAAGGCGATATCCTTCCCCGTCAGGCTCTCCGCAGTGGGCAGCAGGGTCAGGAACACCGCATACACCGCCGCCAAATAGACGATATCCCTTGGCTGCGCCGATTTGGTCACCAGCCTGTAGGCAGGCATCATCAGGTAGAGAGCTATCATCAGGTAGAGATACCACATATGCTTCCAGCCGCCGCCGTAGAGAGCGGTCTTGAGCCCCCCAGTGACGGTATCAAGGCTGAAATCCTTGCTTATCAGCAGAGCATCAAAGCAGCTAAACAGCACCGAGAACACTATGAGGGATATGACCATTCGCAGTATCAGCTTGCCGAATAGCTTTTTGTAAGGCAGCTCCTTGTTCTTATCCAGCAGCAAGGCGCCCGTTACCATCACAAAGCAGGGCACCGCCCACATCATAGCGTTGCGCACTGCGTTCATAGCCGCCAGCTGGTCTTTATCCTTAGCGTATGCTGCCGCAGCGTAGAAGGTGTGCAGCAGCACAACGGCTATACAGCCCAGCGCCTTTAGCCGGCTGAAATAAAGTACCCTGCCGCTGCTCAATTGAACAGTCCTCCGTCGCCTATGCAGCCCTCATCGGGGTCGGTTTCGGCCTGGGTGGTGGTAGTAGTCGTTGTTGTAGTAGTGGTGGTTGTTGTAGTGGTCGTTGTTGTGGTAGTCTCCGTAGCGGAGGTGGTAGTAGTGGTCTCGTCGGGAACGGGGGCTTCTTCCTCTGTAGTGGTGGTCTCCTCCTCGGTGGTGGTAGTCTCCGCTTCGGTAGTGGTGGTCTCCGTCTCGGAAACGGATTCGGCAGCCTCTGTTTCGGCGGTGGTGGTAGTTGTAGTCGTCATCGCTGCCGAGCTGGCGGTATCTGTGCCGCAGCCGGCCAGCAGCAGTGCAGAGAGCAGGGCTGCAAACATTATCTTTTTCATATCATAATCCTCTCTTAACTGATAACGGAGATCTTTTCGTATCTCCAGGTGCCCGACTGTCCGTAATTTATCATATAGCCGTTGTAGCCGGTCTCATGTGTGAAGTCCGGGTCGCAGACATATACCTTGCCGTTGACTGTTATCTCTGCCCAGGAGTGAGGCCCGTAGCCGCCCCGCGCCAGAGGAACACGTCCGGAGATATGGTGACATTCGTATCCCAGAGTTCTTGCCATCTCACAGAACATTGCCGCCATAACATAGCAGTTGCCCTTGCCGTATGTGAAGCCGTACTCGGCATACCATTCGGTGGAGGTCTTGTCGTCCTGAGGCATATCCGCGGTGTGGCCGTAATAGCTGGTGTAGGAGGCAATATTGAAGGCGGTCTTCAGATCCCAGCCGTAGGCATTGAGCTTTGCTACTGCCAGAGGATATTCATAGTACTTTTTGTAGGTGAACCGCCAGCTTATGCCCTTAGTGCCGTATTTCGCGTAATCATTTCTGTTCAGAGTGACCTGTATGAGCAGAGTGGAGGTTATCTTCTCCGGATTTTTCAGCTCGTTGCGGTCAATGTCCATTGTGATGGTCTTTGTGTTGAGGTTGCCTGTGGCTTTCTGGAATTTCAGCTCGCAGGTCTTGCCTGCCGCCTGACCAACAGTCTTGAGCGCCAGCACGTGGGTCTGGAAGAAGCTGGCGGGATACAGCTTTAAATACTTGCTGACTACAGATTGCTCATAATAGAAGGAGAGATAGCCTTGAAGATCCTCATAGCTTGTTGCTGTATATTCGATAGGATATTCCTTTTCAGAGGTTGCCGCAGAGGCGTCAGGCGAAACGGGATCCTCCGGCTGCGGCAGAGAGCTGTCCTCCGAAGAGGTGTCGTCAGTCTGTGAAGAGGTGTCGTCACCGGTCCCAGAGCTGTCGCCGGCTCCGCCGGAAGAGGTGTCAGTCTGTGAACTGGAGGCCTTTTCACGTTCCTCCTGCTCCTTACGCTCACGCTCCTCGCGCTCTAACCGCTCCTTTTCCTCCTGAGCTTTGCGGGCGGCTTCTGCCTCGGCCTCTTTATCTCTCAGGCCGGAGAAGAGCTGATCTATCTTTGCGGTGACCTTAAGCTCAACTGCCTGAGGCTGGGCGGTGGTAGTGGTGGTCTGTTTTGTGGTGACAACAGCTTGAGTTGTGACCGCCGGGGGCTCATCAATATCGAATTCCTGACCGTAGCCGATTTCCGGATCCTCGTTGGGCGGGGCTTCCAGCTCTTCTGTGGTGGTTTCTTCCTCTGTCACTGTTTCCGTCTCTGTGACGCTCTTGCTTGTGGTCGTCGCTTTAGTAGTAGTGGTCGTTGCTGTAGTGGAAACGGTCACTGTGGTAGTGACCTCCGGAACATCGGCGGAGTCCGGCTTCTCAAGCCCTTTGATCGAAGAGCCGCAGGAAGCCAGCATTACAGATGCACACAGCAGCAGACCCGCTATAAAGATCTTTTTCATAATATCACACCCTATCGGTAATTTTTCGGTAACTTTCATTATAGCACAAACAGCAGGCTTTGTCAAATGGTGTCGTTCTGAGCCGTCGGCTCCTCGCGGGAGCCTTCCAGCAGCCTGACGACCTCCCCCATAAGTGAGGCCGATTTCTCGGTCTTGCCGAGAGTGACGGCAAAGTGGGGCTTTTCTCCCTCCATAAACCGCAGACGGTTACCGTACTTATCTATCAGCGCCCTTATCTGGCTTACCTCCGGGGCCTTAATGAAGAACAGCACCTTGTCGTCCCGCTGGACTATCTCCGTAACCCGCAGGCGAGAGGCCATATTACGTATCAGCGCCACGTCCACCAGCCCGGTGACGCTCTTCGGCGGGTCGCCAAATCTGTCTATGAGCTCGTCGAGTACATCGCGGCTGTCCTCTTCGGTGACGATGGAGGCTATCTTGCGGTAGGCGTCTATCCTCTGGGGAAGGCTCTCGATGTAATCCTCCGGGATATAGGCATTTATGGAGATGTCCACAAGGCAGTCCTCCGGAGAGTGGGGCAGCTCCAGCCCCTGCTGCTCCGCTACGGCTTCATTCAGCAGCCGCAGGTACATATCATATCCTACTGCCTCCATATGACCATGCTGACGGCTGCTGAGTATCGAGCCTGCACCGCGTATCTCCAAATCGCGCATTGCAATGTGGAAGCCGGAGCCGAACTGGGTGAACTCCTTGATAGCCGTAAGCCTGCGGTTCGCCACCTCCGAGAGCACCTTGCCCCGGCGGAAGGTGAAGTAGGCGAAGGCTCTTCTGTTGGAGCGTCCCACCCGTCCGCGTATCTGATGCAGCTGGGAAAGCCCCAGCCTGTCGGCGTCCTCGATGATAAGGGTGTTGACATTCGGAACGTCAACTCCCGTTTCGATTATGGTGGTGCAGATGAGTATATCTATCTCTCTGTCCAGCAGCTGCCGCCATATCTCCGAGAGCTCGTTTTCCGACATCTGGCCGTGAGCCACGCCGATTCGGGCATCCGGCAGCATTTTTTCCAGCTTTGCCAGAACGTGGGGAATGGTCTCCACCCGGTTGTGCAGATAGTATACCTGCCCGCCCCGGCGCAGTTCCTTGTAAATGGCCTGCGCAATAACTCCGTCATCGTGCTCGATGACGTAGGTCTGTATAGGCTGCCTGTCCTGCGGGGGCTCCTCGATGACAGACATATCCCTTATACCGGAGAGCGCCATATTAAGCGTCCTCGGGATAGGCGTCGCCGAGAGGGTGAGGATATCCACACCCTTGAAGGCCTCCTTGAATTTCTCCTTGTGAGCCACGCCAAAGCGCTGCTCCTCATCTATTATGGCAAGGCCTAAGTCCTTGAACTCCACGTCCTTCTGCACCAGCCTATGGGTGCCGATGACGATATCCACTGTGCCGCGTTTCAATTCCCTGATGACCTCCGCCTGCTGTTTGGGCGTGCGGAAACGGGAGAGCAGCTCCACCTTGACAGGGAAGTGCTCAAAGCGCTTTATTGCGGTCTGATAGTGCTGCCAGGCAAGAACTGTGGTGGGGCACATTATGGCGCACTGCTTTGAATCCAGCACACACTTGAAGGCCGCCCGCAAGGCAACCTCCGTCTTGCCGAAGCCAACGTCTCCACAGAGAAGTCTGTCCATTGGCGCAGACTTCTGCATATCGCTCTTTATCTCGTTTATTGCCCGGAGCTGGTCGTCGGTCTCGGTGTAGTCAAAGCGCTGCTCGAAGTCGTTCTGCCAGTCATTATCCTCCGAGAAGGCAAAGCCCCTTGCCATCTGGCGCTCGGCGTAGAGCTTTGTAAGCTCCTCTGCCATATCCTTGACGGCGGTTTTGACCTTGGCTCTGGTCCTGTTCCATTCGCCGGAGTTGAGCTTATTGAGCTTGACGCTGTCATCGTCTCGTGGGCCGATGTAGCGGGAGACCATATCCAGCTGTGTTACCGGCACATACAGCACATCCGTACCGGCGTACTGGATAGAGATGTAATCCTTCTTGATGCCGTTGTTATCCAGATTGCGTATGCCGGCGAACCGCCCGATGCCGTAGAGAGCGTGTACCACCAGGTCGCCCTTGGCGATATCGGAAAGGGAGCCTATCTCCTCGCCCTTCTTGTGCTTCCTCTTTGACTTCTTGGAGACGGTCATCGCCTTCATCTGAGTTATCAGGGCGCACTTGATGTCCGGGTACTCAAAGCCTCCCGAAAGGCTGCCGGTGCGCAGGTAGACCACTCCGGGGAGTATCTGGCTGCTCTCGTTCATAATGCGGGCGTCTATTCCGTCGTCGCAGAGGTCCTGACAGATTATAGGCAGGGTCTTTTCCGAGCCCGCCAGCACCACGACGCAATATTCCTGCGAGCAGAAGCTTTTAAGCTCCTCCTCCAGATGTACGATGTTTCCGCCCCACACGCCGGTTTGGCGGCAGTCGGTGTTGATGAGCTTTTTTAGCTTTATGCCGGAAAGGGAGCGCATAAAGGTATCCATAAACACCGGCGAGAGCTTTGCAGCGCTGTGCATCACGTCCTCAAAAGAGAGGGAGAAGCCCTCCAGCTTTTTGAACATCACGCCGTCTTCCAGCAGCAGGGACATATCCTCCCGCAGCTGTGAGGTCACCGCCTTGGACTTCTCAATGCAGTTCTGATATTCGCTGATAACGCAGGCGCTGTCAGCCCCGTCAAAGTAATCCGCAAGAGAGAATGTCCCACCGTAGGCCAAGGTGTAGTATTTGTCAAGATTGGTGAGGGTCATACCTGCCCGGACGTATTCGACGTCCCGGTCAATGTGGCTCCTTATCTTGTCGGTCTGCTTGCCGCGCACTCCCGCAGAAAGGCTTTCCAGCCGGGAGACCAGCTCCTCACTGTCCGGGAATATTACCTCCAGCGCCGGAAATACGGTGATGCGGTCAATGGGGTCGGTGCGGCGCTGGCTCTCGGTGTCGAAGTAGGAGATGCTGTCTATCTCGTCCCCCCAGAGCTCCATACGGAATGGGCGGCTGTCCTGCACCGGGAAGATGTCAACTATCGAGCCCCTTATGGCGAACTGCGCCGGACCCTCAACCTGATCCGCGCGGGAGTAGCCCGCAGAGACAAGCTTTTGCGTCAGCTCGTCAAGGCTGACCTCCACGCCCTGACCGAGAGTGAAGGAATACTCCTTAAGCTTATCCGGCGGCAGGGTAGCCTGCATAACAGCCTCCACCGAGGCCGCTATTATCCGGCAGCTGCCTTCCGTCAGCTTGGAGAGCGCCTCTATCCTGCGGTGCTCGTACTCCCGGGAGACGCCCTCCATATAAGCGAACACCAAGTCCTTAGCCGGGAACACGCAGGCCAGTTCCCGCCTTGATAATTCGTTTATGTCCGAGACCAGCCTTGTGCAGGCGGCCTCGTCGTCACAGAGGACGAGCACCCTCCGCTTTGCCGCCATATCCATACAAAGCATAGCCTTGTGAATGTTTGATACGCCCGTCACCGCCGCAGGGGTGAAGCCGCCGTCGAGGGCGCGTTCCAGCTCCCGGTAAAAGGGCAGGGAGCGGGTCATTTGTGAGAATATATCCATAGCCTTATCAGTTCTCCGTCAGTTGAATTTATTCATAGCCTCCGAGGTCTTGCCCTGCACGATTAGCTCCGCCGCCGGCAGGATGTTCTCGAACACCTCTGCCAGCTTCTTCTTATCCTCCTCGGAGAATTTGCCCAGCACCCAGTCTGCAAGGTCGTAGTCGGGGCGGGGCTTTTTGCCAACGCCTATCTTGATGCGGGGGAAGTCCTCGCTGCCGCAGCACTCTATGATGCTCTTTAAGCCGTTGTGACCTCCCGCCGAGCCCTTGCGCCTTATGCGCATAGTCCCCGGCTCCAGAGAGATGTCGTCGAAGATGACCAGCACGTTCTCAATGGGTATCTTGTAAAAATTCATAGCCTGCGAGACCGCCTCGCCGCTTAAATTCATAAAGGTCTCCGGCTTCATCAGCAGGCACTGCTTTCCGCCCACCTGCGCTGTGGCCGTTTTCGCCTTGAACTTGTAGGTATCGACGCTTACCCCCAGCTTTTCCTCGATGACGCTCATCGCCATAAAGCCGGCGTTGTGGCGGGTGCGCTCGTAGTCGATGCCGGGATTTCCCAGCCCCACGATGATGAACTCCGGCTTGCCCCCCTGAGGCGTATCCTTCGATATCCTGTCAAAAATATCCCAAATGCTCATAAATAATACTCCTGTCGCGTTTTTATGCAACGCACAATAACCCCGTCTTTTGCCAAGACGGGGTGTGCGGTTTTCTGTTCGGTTTTATTATATCACATTTTGAGGGGGTTGTCAAATGGAATAATCAACTTATTTCGTACGCTTCTATAGTCAATGAACCTTCCCAAATCATATCCCATCCGTCAATGACCCTGATTTTTCCTACATTTGCAACTTTTCCTCTGATTATAACAGGGTCACCTACAGACTTGTTTTTTGCAATGTTCAATAGAGCTTCATCATAAAAATTACACTGTATGCTCATATCCAATTCTGTGTTATCACGTTTCACATTAAGCTGAGTATTATCTGTATGAACATAATAGTGTTTGCCGTCATCAGTTCCTATTGAAAAATAATATACATCATTGCCTGAGTAATCCATAGACTGATTCACTATTGAAGTTACCCATGCTTTTACTTCAATATAATCTCCAATCATTTGGGCTTGAGAATAATATCTTATCATTAAATCATAAAGCGAATAGCTTACATAATCATATGTTTCTTGCGGCTCTTCTTTTGGCTGAGACGTTTCAGGCTTTAAAGAAGAAGTTTCGGTTAGTATTTTGCTTGAATTCTTGCTTTCTGTGTTGCTTTCAGATGAACTCTCGCATGAAATTAAACTAGAACCAATAATTATGCAAGTAACCATTGCAATTAATTTTTTCATAATAACACCTCTTCAAGAATTTTAAAACCGTTTGGTCTTAATAGTACCAGTTTAGCACAAAATAATTGTATAGTCAATAGTACCGATAGGTACTAAAAAATGTTTTGTGATTATTTACTAAACTGGAGGAAAAAGTTTTATGCATTTTCAAAGATTAAAAGACCTTCGAGATGATAAGGATTTAAATCAAACAGAAGTTGCAAAACTTCTTTTCACAAGTCAAACGGTATATTCAAGATATGAAAGAGGCTCTCGGACTATCCCCGTCGAGCACCTCCTTATCCTTGCGGATTTCTACGGGGTCTCCACCGATTATATCCTCGGGCGGACAAACAGGAAAGAGCCATTCCCCGATTGACTTTACCTCCCCACTGTGCTATACT
>JAFUTK010000018.1 GCA_017471405.1 Ruminococcus sp. | reverse complement strand
CTCCAGCTTTACGTCTCCGATGAGGATGAAACCGAATATCCACAGCCCCACAAAGGCGACTGCCATAAAGAACAGCTCGAAAATGGCAAGCGTTATGAACTTTGAGCATATCAGCCGGCTGCGGCTCTTTACCTGTCCGCCTATGGTCTTGATGAAGCCGGAGCTGATATCCGCATTTACAAACAGCACTGTGAATATGGCAAGGAACAGCCCGAGAAACAGCTCCACGCTCAATGCTTCAAAATCTGCGGCAGGGTCAACGCCTGTCTCCACGTCAAAAAGGCTGCCTCCAGAGCGGACCACCCAGTCCTCAAAGGCGATTATCACCAGCATTATAATGGGAATAACGCGGAAGCACTTCATCTTCCGCATCCTGACGAGGTCGTAACGGATAATGTTAAGCATTTGCACTACCTCCCGTCAGATTAAGGTAGTAGTCCTCGAGAGCCTCTCCGCGGACAGCCAGCTCGGAAACAGCCTGCCCGGAGGTCACCAGCGCTGTATTTATCTCCGCACTGCGCTCGATGCCGGAGGACACGGTGATGAGGTCGTCGTTCACCACAGTGAAGCCGACGCCCATTTTTTCAAGAATATTCGCAGCCGCGTGTGCAGCACCCTTGATGGTTATCTCCAAGCGCTCGCTGCACTCGTTTTTCAGCTGCTCCGCCGAAAGCTCCCGGATAAGCTCGCCGTTATTGATTATGCCGTAGTGGGTGGCTATCCTTGAAAGCTCGTCGAGGATATGGCTGGAAATGAGAATGGTTATTCCCCTCTCGGTGGAAAGGCGGTGGATAGTGTCTCTCACCTCAACTATTCCCTGAGGGTCGAGACCGTTTATGGGCTCGTCCAGCACCATAAGCTCCGGGTCGCCCACCAGTGCGAGAGCTATTCCCAGCCTCTGGCGCATACCCAGCGAGAACTTGCCGGCCTTTTTCTTGCCGGTGTCCGCAAGGCCCACCAGCGTCAGCAGGTCGTTTATGTATTCCTTGCTGTATTTTCCGAAGGCAAGGCATTTGAGCTGCATATTCTCAAAGGCGGTGAGCTTGGGGTAAATGCCCGGCGCCTCGATGAGGCAGCCCAGCTTGGGTCTTACCTCCGCTATCTGAGAGCCGGTCTTTCCGAAGAGAGTCAGCTCTCCGGAGGTCTTGTTGGCAAGCCCGCAGATTATTTTCATAAAGGTGGTCTTACCGGCGCCGTTCCTGCCGATAAAGCCGTAGACAGCTCCGCGCTCAACGTGCATTGAGACGTTATTGACGGCTCTGGTCTTACCGTAGGACTTGCAGAGGCCGTTGGTCTCCAGCAATAACTCAGCCATTGTATCACTCCTGACTTAATCGTTTACGTTCATTTTCTATTATATCCTAATTTTATAATTTTGTCAACCTTTTTTTGGCGCCGCGAGCGGGGCTTGAGCGTGTTATTACCATAGGTGCCCGCGTATAACAAGTGAGAAGGGAACACACTTTGCCAAATTGACAGCAGCAGCGAGCCTCACCATGTGGAATGCGAGTACTGATGACTATAGTACGGGCGAACCCCGGTCGCGGTGCAAGGGGCACACGCCCGCACAAGCGGCAGCGACCAACGGGAGCGCAGCGCAACGTCAAAAAAGACTTGAAAACGAAACTTCTATATGCTATAATAATAAGGTAACGTCCGGGCGGTGAGACACCGCCCTGTAAATGCGCTTAAAAAAAGGAGATGATCCTTATGATAAAACTAAATGTGCCGGCTGCTGCCTGCTGTCTGTGTGCGCTTGTGATGCTGTGCGGCTGTAACGGCAGCGACAGCTCCTCTTCCGCTGCTGTATCCGGCAGCGGGACGACTACCACCTCCACCCGCGCCTCTGCCGAGCCATCTTCTCAGGTGGAGGTCAGAGACTATTCCTTCCCCGAGTTTATGTCGGACGAGAGAACGGGGGATATGCTGGCGAATGTGGTCTCCGAGAGCTTTTCCTACTCCCAGTCGGTAAGCACTGCGGAGGCGTCGCCCTCACAGGAGCACCAGGCGGAGCTCTGTCTGCTGGGCGAGTACTACACCTTCACCGAGGACGGCTTTGTGGGGCTGATGAATTCCTACGGAACAGTCATACTCCCTGCCGACACCTACACTGACCTGCGGTTGGTGTCCAATGAGCTGGTGCTGCTCTCCTACCCCGACTCCCAGCAGAAGGAGCCGGAGCTTATGCAGATAAGAGACGGCAGTGCCAAGGCTGTTGAAAGCAGCTTTTCCACCGACAATATCGAGATAAGGGAGGTCTCCCCCGATACTGAGGAAGCCCCCGACGCTTACTGTATGTATATCCGAGGCAGAGCCGACACCGGCGTTTACGACAGCATTGAGCCGCTCTCCCAGGGCAGCCTCAGCACCTCGAGAATGTACTCTGCGGCGTATAAGGCCTCGGTAGGGGGCAGGTATTATTATCTGGTGCTGGACGAGTACTACAACATCACCGTCTGCGAGGCGGCCTATGCACAGGTAAGACTGAAGGTAGCCGGAAGCTACGGCGAATGCTATATTCTGAACGGCGACGACAACAACGAGCTTAACAAGATGATAAAGAGCTTCGGAGCCGAGCAGCAGAACGTCAAGCCCTCCAAGGACGAGAACCTTGACTATATCCAGATAGTGTTCGGCATCTGCTCCGGCGACCAGCTGACTGTTACCGTCTCCGCAGACGGCTTCTGCCTTACTGACGGTCTCACCGTCAAGGGGCAGCCGGCGAACAAATTCTTTACTGTTTACTCCAAGGACGCCTTTGCTGACCTGGTCAACTGGGTGGGCGAGGTGCTCTCGCTGGAATATGCCTCGGGCGAGGAGAATTGACAGATTTTGCAGGATTACTTTCATAATCCTGCAAAAATACCATAAAAATCAAGCAAAAAAGGTTGACAGCGAGGCTGAAATGTGATATCATTATTTCGGTAATGAATAATTTTTTGCAGAACGAAGCTGTACCCTGCCGCAGGAGACATACCCCGGCAGGCGAGCACGAAAGGAAAGTATTTTAATGAGTCTTTTGGACGCCATATTTCAGGCTATCATACAGGGGCTGACAGAGTTCCTGCCGGTCTCCAGCTCAGGGCACCTCTCGCTGTACCAGCACTTCACCGGCAACAGTGGCGAGGGGGCACTGTTCTTCTCGGCAATACTGCATCTGGGTACGCTGGTGGCGGTGTTCGCAGCCTTCCGCAAGCGGATAATCTCGATGATAAAGGAGTTGGGCTCGCTTTTTAAGGACATCTTCACCGGCAAGTTCAAATGGAGCGAGATGAACGGCGACCGCAGAATGATAGTGATGATATTCATATCCTGCTGCTGCCTGCTGCCCTTTGCTCCCTTCCTTGACTGGTTCGAGAGCTTCTCGGAGGATGGCAGCATCTTAGCCGAGGGCATCTGCTTCCTCTACACCGCAGCCATACTTATAATGTCCGACAAATGCGTCAAGGGCAAAAAGCAGGCGGAGGACATCAAGGTGAAGGACTCCGTTACCGTAGGCTTTATGCAGGGAGTTGCGATGCTCCCGGGAGTATCCCGCTCCGGCTCCACCATCTCGGCGGGGCTGTTCTCAGGCTTTACCAGAGAGACAGCCGTTGAGTATTCCTTCATTCTGGGTATGCCCGTTATACTGCTGGGGTGCCTGACGGAGGTAAAGAGCGCAGTTGAGGCCAAGGCCGCCATTGACTGGGGCAACTGTTTCATAGGCTTTGTTGTGGCAGCGCTTGTGGGAATAGCAGCCATCAAAATGGTGAGCTGGCTGGTGAAGTCGGATAAGTTCAAGGTATTCGCTTACTACGCCGGCGCACTGGGAGTGCTGGTCATCACCATTTCGGTGATAGAGCTGGTGCTGGGACACGCGATAGTTTTTAACTGACAGCTCCGGACTGTCCGGGCGTCTGCGCTCTGCGGACGCCGGCAGTCTTTCGGCATTTTTATACACAGTCATTTACACACATTTACAAGAACATTAGAGGTGAAAAACATAAATGGCAGCCACCAAACAGACCGGTCCAAAGACCGCCAAAAAAAGCTCCACCGCTAAAAAGCCCGCTGCAAAGGGCAAGAGCACTGCTAAGGCCAAAAGCGGAGCCAAGGAGACCAGACGCTTCTGGAGCTACATACTGTTTTTCTGCGGAGTTATCGAGCTGCTGCTTACCTATGTCAGGGGCGACGGGCTCTGGGAGCAGATGTTCCTTGCCAACAGAGGACTGTTCGGGCTCTCGGTGTTCCTTGTGGGACCGCTGATGATATACGTTGCTTTGCAGATAGCCTCCGACAAGCCCCAGAGCGCCATAATTGCCCGGGTGATACAGGGGCTGGTGCTGATGCTGCTTTTAAGCGGCACCGCACAGATACTTTTTGGAAGTCACATAACAGGCTCCTCCTTTGGAGACAAGCTCTCGCTGCTGTACAAGGAGGGTAAGAAGCTAAAGGGCGGCGGACTTGCCGCTGCTATTGTGGGCTGGCCGCTGCTGTCCATTTTCAAGAGAGTGGGCGGAGGCATTATCGTCATACTGCTGGACTTCACCTTCATAATGCTGCTGACAAACGTTACCCTGCCCGACCTGTTCAAGGCCGTATCCAAGCCCTTTGTGGGAGGCTATAAGGCTATCGAGGAGGACAGAGCCGACCGCGCCGCCGCCCACGAGGAAAAGCTCCGCCAGCGCGCCGAGCAGGAGGCCAAGATGGAGGAGATGTTCCCCTCCAAACGCAAGGAAAAGACCCGGGTGGATATAGCCAAGTACTACCGGGACGACGATACCAAGACCGAGGCGCAGAAAAAGAAGGTCAAGAAGTTTACCGAGATATTCACCACCGACCCCGCCGAGACGGAGCCGGAGGAGCCCCCGAAGGCTGATATCTCCAAGCTTATCGAGGAGGCTGTGGGTATGAGCTCCCAGCCCAGCGAGGCAGATGAGATAAGTGCCGCCAAGGAGCGGGAGGAAAAGCTCAAGAACAATCAGAACCGCCCGGAGATAAGCCTGCCCAAGTTCGGCAGAGGCACCGTATGGGACCTGCCGGAGGATAAGAGCTCTATCCCCACTGAGGAGCAGACAGCTCCCCCTGCGGAGGACTTAAAGCCCATCATCGACGAGCCTACGCCCGCCGTATCCAAGCCAAAGCCTCCCAAGGAGGACAAGCAGAAGGAGGTCTATGTAGACCAGAGCGGTCAGACCTCAATGGTCAAGCAGGAGGAGACCCTTCCCGTCTACACCTATCCGCCGGTGGATATACTCAAATACGCTAAAAATCAGACCTCCCCAGAGGAAATACAGACTGAGATAGCCGACAAGTCCCAGAAGCTGGTGCAGACGCTGGACGACTTCGGCATCAAGACCACCCTTGTGGGCATCAGCCGCGGCCCCTCCGTTACCAGATACGAGCTGGAGCCCGGCAGAGGCGTTTCCGTCACCAAGATAGAGAACCGCGCAAAGGATATCGCCCTGAATCTTGCCACCAACGGCGTCAGGATCGCGCCTATCCCCGGCAAGGCCGCCATAGGCGTAGAGGTGCCGAACCTCAACCGCGACAGCGTTTCCCTGCGTGAGCTTATAGACAGTGACGACTACCGCAACGCCAAGAGCAAGCTCTCCTTCGCTGTGGGCAAGGATATCGACGGCAACATCGTTATGGGCGACATAGCAACTATGCCCCATATGCTCATAGCCGGAACCACAGGCTCCGGTAAGTCGGTATTCACCAACGAGATAATCTTAAACATTCTCTTCCACGCCACCCCGGAGGAGGTAAAGCTTATACTCATCGACCCCAAAAAGGTGGAGTTCCCGGTATACAACGGCATACCTCACCTGCTGATACCCGTAGTCACCGACCCCATGAAGGCAGCCGGAGCTCTGGGCTGGGCAGTGAATGAGATGATGCGGCGCTACAACCTCTTCGAGGCCAACGGCGTCAAGAACATTGAGGACTACAACGAGTTCGTGGACGAGAATCCGGAGCTCAACTATAAGAAGCTGCACTATGTGGTCATCGTCATAGACGAGTTCGCTGACCTTATGCTGGCAGCCAAGAGCGAGGTGGAGGAAAGCGTTATGAGGCTGGCGCAGCTGGCGCGTGCAGCCGGAATGCATATGCTCATAGCCACCCAGTCCCCGAGAACGGACGTTATCACGGGACTTATCAAGGCCAACATACCCAGCCGTACCGCCCTCTCCGTATCATCTAACGTGGATTCGAGAGTAATACTGGACGAGATAGGCGCCGAGGACCTGCTGGGACGAGGCGACCTGCTTTACAAGCCGGTGGGATATCCGAAGCCTCTGAGAATACAGAGCGGCTTTGCCTCCACTGCGGAGATACGCAACGTCGTTAAGTTCCTCAAGAACGAGCTGGGCGGCGACTACGACGAGGAGATAGTACACGAGGTGGAGCGCAATCAGCGTGAGCTGGAGCAGGCGAAGAACAAGAACACCGTCACTGTGGACGACATAGCCGTCAACCCGGAGGACGACCTTATAAATCAGGCGATAACGATAATCGTTGAGACGGGAAATGCGTCAACTGCGTTCCTGCAAAGAAAGCTCAAGCTGGGCTTCCCCAGGGCTGCGAGGATAATGGACGACATCGAAGAGATGGGCATTATCGGCCCGCAGGAGGGCTCGAAGCCGAGAAAGATAAACATCACCAAGGAAGAATGGTACGAGCGGCAAGGGCGGAGTTAATTCGGAATTCGGAATACGGAATTCGGAATTAACGAACTGAGAAGCGCCCGCACACAGTAGGGATTGCAACCGCGAAGCGCGTTAAAAAGCGCGCGGTCAAGCCTCGCGCTAGAGGCTTGCGGGTCAAGGGCAACGCCCTTGCAGAGCTCGAGACAGCGTCTCGTTCGCGGCGCCAGCCGCGACCCGGCGCTGCGCCAAGCAACGAAAAGGCACAACGTTTTCCGACCACATCAAAGCATCAATACCACACAATTCGCAGCGCCGAAAAGTTACAGCTCTGATGGCACAGGAAACAGTGAGCGCAGCGAACGTTTTTCCGTACCCCAGCACACATAGTGAGGGGCTGCGGCGGGGGCAAGCCCCCGCCCTACAGGTCAGTAAAAGTACCCTTTTCCGACGAAATAACGCGGTCGCAAAAGTACGTCCCCCGAGTACCTAAGAAAGCGAGGCACGAATGGACTTCATATTTCTGACCGGCGCCTCCGCGGTGGGGAAAAGCACTCTTGCCAAGGGGCTCCTTGAAAGGCTTAAGGGCGTGAATATCGAGCAGAACGGCGTGCCGGAGTTTGCCATTCCTCCCTACGTCCTCGACGAGGGGGAGTATGAGGAAAAGGTCTGCTTCGGGGACTTGCTCCATCAGGTAGAATACTTCCAGAAGCTGGGATTAAAAAACCTCATAGTCTCCGACTTTGACGACCTTCGCACAAGAGAGCTGCCGGTCATTTTCAAGGGGTACAGATTTATCATCATCAGACTGTTCTCCTCCGACCCGGAGCAGATAAAGGTGCAGATGATACACAGGGCAAAGACCTCCGGCGGGCTGTTCGCTCCGGAGGGCGTAGAAAAGCTCAACGCCCTGATAATGTCCCGGCCGCTGCTGCCAAACGAGGTCACGCTGGATATCAGGGGCAAGACCCCGGAGCAGGTGCTTGCCGATGCGCTCTCGCTTATTGAGGACTTCACTCCCCTGACGAACTACGATTACACCCTCGCTGACGAGAAGAACTACCACTCCTGGGTCAGAAGCAGAGGCCTCAACTGGGAGTGGACGGTGAAATAACAGACAGGAGGCGGCGCTGTGAGCGAAAAGAAGCCGAATAAGCGCCGTTCCAAGCGGCGGAAGCAGAGCTATGTCCGCTGGGCGCTGCTGATAGTCATAATCATAGCGGCTGTGCTGGCGGTGTTAATAAGGCTGGGCGTCATCGAGCCGAAGATAGGCCCCTTCTCGCTGATAAAACAGCCCGCAGCCAAGGACGCCTCCACCTCCGTAAGATTTATCGACGTGGGACAAGGCGACTGCACTCTGATAATCTCCGACAGGCAGGCAATGCTCATCGACTCCGGCGAGAGCGACCAGCGCAACAGCGTGATATCCTACATCGAGAGCCTGGATATTCACAGGCTGGAGTACATAATAGTCACACACCCCCATTCCGACCATATGGGCGAAATGGCGGATATCATAAACAACTTCGAGGTGGGAAGGGTCATAATGCCCCGGCTGCCCGACGAGCTGACACCTTCAACCTACGCCTACGAGCGGCTGCTTGGGGCGATAGACCAGCGCGGAGTACCCCTTTCCGCCGCCGCAAACGAGAGCTTTTCTCTCGGAGAGATAACGGTGGATACCTACATTCCCAGCGTTTACGGTGAGGACTTAAACAACTGCTCGGTGGTGACAAGGCTCACCCACGGCGGCAACAGCTTTCTTGTGACCGGCGATTGCAGCGCCGACGAGGAGCACGATCTGATACTTCATGGTGCTGACCTTAAGGCAGATGTTCTGCGGGTCGGGCATCACGGCAGTTCCTCCGCTACGTCAGAAGAATTCCTGCTGGCGGTGAGACCCGCCTACGCTGTCATCTCCTGCGGTAAGGACAACGACTACGGCCACCCGTCGGAAAAGACGCTGATGAAGCTTTCGGCGACGGTTGGAAAGACCTACATCACCAAGGACAGCGGCACCGTCACCTTTGTCTCCGACGGCAAGGGGCTGACCGTTTACACCGAAAGGGAGTGAGCCGATGCTCATAGTTGACAGAGCGGAGGACGGCGTTATCCTCACTGAAAACGGCAGGGGCGAAAGGCTTAAGCTTACCGCCGATATGTGTGAGGGCGAGGTAAAAAGCGGCGATGTGCTTATCCGCCGGAACGGGAAATACCGCGTCAGCCGCCGGCTGACCGACAAGCGCCGGCAGGAGCTTTCGCAGATGCAGGAGAGGATGTTCGGGAGGAATCAAAAATGAGACTGATAAAAAGGGCGATCCCTTTTCTTTTCGCTGTGATAATGCTCACAGCCTGCGGAAGCGGCGATGAGGGCGCATCAGACAAAAAGCCGGATACCCGGTCTGCCGACGATATTATCACTGAAAAAGCATCCGATGTCCTGTCCTCGGAAAATAAAGGCAGCGCAGCTCTTGCAGAGGCAAACGCAAATGCCAGAGCCGCCTATGAGGCTGCCGCGGAATACTGCGAAAGGGAAAATGAAAATAAGGGGCTGACCCCCAAGCAGGTGTTTGAAAACTGGCAGTTTATGAACTGCTGCGGCGCCGGCGGAATGGAGGTCTCGCCGGATAAAGGCGTAAGGACCGGGGATGGCGACGCCGCAGTTGCCGACGCTCTGAAGGGAGAGACGGGTACCGTACATATCCTTTTTGCAGAGGACAGCGAGCTGCCCATACAGCTGGAGGGCTACGGCGGTATGTTCGTGCAGTGGCTCTCGGAGGACGGCACTCTCGGGCAGTTCCCCTTTGAGATACCCGAAGGCGCCGAGCCGCAGGCGGGGAAATTATACAGATAATTATCGGACAAAGTCCGTAAACGTAGGAGGATCATTATGGAAAAGGATCTTTTTGCACTTATAAATGAAAGGCTGCCCAAGCTTTCAAAGGGTCACAAGCTCATTGCCGGGTTTATACTGTCCCATTACGACAAGGCTGCCTTTATGACCGCTCAGAAGCTGGGAGCTACCGTGGGGGTCAGCGAATCGACAGTGGTGCGCTTCGCCACCGAGCTGGGCTATGACGGCTACCCTGCCCTGCAAAGGGCTTTGCAGGGATTGATGCGCAACAAGCTCACTGCCGTTCAGAGGATAGAGGTAATGAACGACCGCCTCACCCGGGACGATGTGCTGGAGCGTGTGCTCTCACTGGATATCGAGAAGATACGCCGCACTCTGGAGGAGACCTCCGTTGAGGACTTTGACCGCGCCGTTGATATGATAACCTCTGCGGACACTATTTATATTATCGCTGCGCGGAGCACTGCTCCCCTTGCGAATTTCCTGGGCTACTATTTCAATCTGATCTTCCCAAAGGTGAAGCTTGTTCACAGCTCCACCACCAGCGAGATGTTCGAGCAGATAATGCATATGGACGAGAAGGACGTCATCATCGGCATATCCTTCCCCCGCTACTCCCGTCAGACGGTGAAGGCTTTACAGTTTGCCAAGAGCAAGGGCACTCACGTTATCGCCCTGACCGATTCCATCAGCTCTCCTCTGGCGCAGTACGCCGACACGCTGCTGCTGGCTCACAGCGATATGGCCTCCTTTGTGGATTCGCTGGTGGCACCCCTAAGCCTTATCAATGCGCTGATAGTGGCGGTTTCTATCAACGACATCGACCGCGTTTCCCAGAACTTCGAGCGCTTGGAGCAGATCTGGGAGGAATACGACGTATATGAGAAGTCGGACAGCAGCTCCGACCCGCTCAAGACCTGACGCTATGACCTGTGACAGACTTATCATCGGCGGCGGAGCCTCCGGGCTTTTCTGCGCCGTACAGGCGGCGTGGCTGGGCGAAGAGGTAACAGTCGTCGAGCACAGCAAAAGGGTTGGGCAGAAAATACTCATCACCGGCAAGGGCAGATGCAACGTCACCAACAACTGCGATGCCGCCACAGTGATGAAGAATATCCCCCGAAATCCGAAATTTATGTACTCCGCACTCTCACGATTTGCCCCGGAGGACACTATGGCCTTCTTTGAGAGCCTTGGAGTGCCGCTTAAGACCGAACGGGGCAACCGGGTGTTCCCGGTCAGCGACAAGGCGGAGGATATCAGAAGGGCGCTGGAAACTGCCGCCCGGGACGCGGGGGTCAGGATAGTCCGCGATAAGATAACCTCCCTTATTATAGAGGAGGGGAAATGTACCGGCGCGCGCTCCCTTACGAATGAATACCGCGCTGCAAAGGTAGTTGTGGCTACAGGCGGGAAAAGCTACCCCGTCACCGGCTCCGAGGGGGCCGGCTACGAGCTTGCAAGACAGGCGGGGCACACCGTCACCGAGATACGTCCCTCACTGGTGCCAATAGTAATAAAGGAGCGGGACTGCGCCGATATGATGGGGCTCTCGCTGCGCAACTGCACCCTTTCGCTCTATGAGGCCGGCAGGGACAAGCCCCTCTACACCGAGCTGGGGGAGATGCTCTTCACACACTTCGGAATGAGCGGCCCGCTGGTGCTCTCCGCGTCGGCACATCTGGGGGATATCGCTCCGGATAAATACCGAATTACCATAGACCTAAAGCCCGGGCTCTCAGAGCAGAAGCTGGACGAGCGCGTCCTGCGGGACATAGCCGAGTTTCCTAACCGGGACCTGTCCAATCTCCTGCGCCGGCTGCTGCCCGCCAAGGCTATTCCGGTCGTCATAAAAAGAAGCGGCATCGAGCCCTTCCGCAAGGGCAACCAGCTCACCGCCGAGGAGCGGCACAGGCTGGTAACGCTGCTCAAGGGGCTTGACTTCACCGTTAAAGGGCTGCGCCCGGTGGAGGAGGCCATCATCACCCGGGGCGGCGTCAGCGTGGACGAGGTAAGCCCGAAAGCTATGGAATCAAAGCTGATAAGCGGGCTATATTTCATCGGAGAAGTGCTGGACGTGGACGCCTACACCGGCGGCTTCAATTTGCAGATAGCCTTTGCTACGGCCTACGCCTGCGCGAACGGCTGACACCGGGAGGACAATATGGCGAAGATATATATGATGTGCGGCAGGATATGCAGCGGCAAATCTACCTATGCCGAAAGGCTCCGGCGGGAGCACCGCGCCGTCACCCTCTCGGTGGACGAGATAACCCTAGCACTGTTTGACGGCGACGCGGGCGACAAGCATGACGAATACGTTGAGAGAGCGGAAAGCTACCTTTACGCCAAGTCGCTGGAGATAGTAGAATGTGGTATAAACGTAGTCCTCGATTGGGGCTTCTGGACGAAAGCGGAGCGGGACTATGCAAGGGAGTTCTACGGCTCCCGAGGGATAGATCACGAATTTTTCTATATCGACATCACAGACACCGAATGGAAAAAGCGGATAGCCAAGCGCAACGCCGCCGTAACGGAGGGCAGCATCTCCGCCTATTTTGTCGACGAGGGGCTGGCGGAGAAGTTCAGGAGAATGTTCGAGCCCCCCTCCCCCGACGAAGAAATAACGTTCATTAACGTTTGACAATTTTTGAAAAATGTGCTATACTACAGTTTACAGCCTTTAACAGGGAGGATAAGCATATGGGAATAAACGTAGCGCTGGACGGCCCCTCCGGGGCGGGTAAATCCACCATCGCCAAGAGGATAGCCACAGAGCTTAAATATGTATATGTAGATACCGGGGCGCTTTACCGCTCCATAGCATACTATGTCATCTCCAAGGGTGCAAAGCCCGACGACAAGGCGGGAGTTATCCCCCTGCTGCCGGAGATATCCGTTAAGCTGGAATACCGCGGCGGCGCCCAGCACGTTATCTTGAATGACGAGGACGTTTCCGACAAGATAAGAACTCCCGAGATATCAATGGGAGCCTCCGCCGTTTCCGCGATACCCGAGGTCAGGGACTTTCTGTTCGACCTCCAGCGAGACATCGCCGCAAACAACGACATCATAATGGACGGCAGAGACATCGGAACGGTAGTCCTGCCGGACGCACAGGTGAAGATATTCCTCACCGCCTCCGCCGAGGAGCGTGCCAATCGCCGCTTCAAGGAGCTTCAGGAGAAGGGCGACCCCTCCACCTACGACGAGGTGCTCAAGGATATCATCCAGCGGGACTACAACGACACCCACCGGGAGATAGCCCCCCTCAAAAAGGCAGAGGACGCCATAGAGGTAGACTCCACCTCTATGTCACTGGACGAGGTGGTGGAGCACATCAAGGGCATCATCACCGAGAAGGCGGGAGCTAAAAAAAAACGGGTGAAGCCTGAGGGAGAAAAGAAGGAGCGCAAGCCCCTGCTGGATTTCTCCGATATCCCGCCGGTGAAGCGGGGAAAGAAGCTAAATCCTATTAAGCTGTTCTTCTATAATATGCTGCGGTATATCGTTATCTTCCTGCTCAAATGCTGGTTCAACCTGAAATTCGAGGGCAAGGAGAACGTCCCCAAGGACGGCAGCAACATCTTCGCCTCCAATCACAGAAGCATGCTGGACCCGGTGCTGGTGGAGCTGCAGTGCAGAGTTCCCAACTCCTTTATGGCAAAGGAGGAGCTGTTCGAGAAGAACAAGGCCTTCGTGGGGCTCATCAAGTTCTGGGGAGCCTTCCCCATAGCCCGCGGCAAGGGAGATACGGACGCTATCAAGCTCTCCTTTGAGAAGCTGGAATCCGGCAGGAACCTGCTGATCTTCCCGGAGGGCACCCGCTCTCTTGACGGCAAGGTCGGCAGAGGCAAGACAGGTGTGGCACTCATCGCGGCTGTGGCACAGTGCCCGGTGGTGCCGGTGGGCATCAACTTTGAGGGCAAGCTGAAATTCAGAAGGAAGATCGTCGTGCGCTTCGGCAAGCCTATAAGCCCGGAGCAGCTGAAGGTCACCACTCCCGGCCCCAAGGAGCTGAAGCTGCTGAGGACCACCATTATGGATGCAATCACAGAATTGGTGCATTGAGATGTTAACAAACTGTAAAATTTTAGTTGCAAAGACCGCAGGTTTCTGTTTTGGTGTAGACAGAGCCATAAAAATAGTGTATAATGAATTAGATATCCGCAGCAATGTCGTGACGCTGGGGCCCATTATCCACAACGGAAATGTGGTCGCAGACCTGGAAAGCAGAGGCTGCAGGGCCGTCTCTTTGGAAGAAGTAACGCCGGATAATACGGTGATAATCCGCTCCCACGGAGTGGCAAGAGAGGTCTACGATAAGCTTGGCGGTATCGGCTGTCAGGTAGTTGATGCTACCTGCCCATTTGTCGCAAGGATACACAAGATCGCAGAGGAACGCTCCCGCGAGGGCTATACAGTGCTCATCGCCGGCGACCCCGCCCACCCCGAGGTGGAGGGCATAAAGGGCCACTGTCAGGGGGAGGCTTTTGTGTTCGATGGGTGTGAGGAGCTTGAAACTTTGGTGAAAAGCGACGCTCTGCGCCAAAAAAAGCTTGCAATTCTTGCACAGACGACGTATAATAAGGGAAAATGGGATGACTGCTGTGAGCTGGCGAAAAGGCTAGTTCCCGAGGCTCTGATTTTTTCCACCATCTGCTCCGCTACTGCTGAAAGGCAGGAGGAGGCCGCAAGCCTCGCCAAGCAGGCGGATATGATGATAATAGTCGGGGGCAGACACAGCTCCAACACCCTAAAGCTCAAAGCCGTATGCGAGCAGTACTGCCCGTGTATGCTCATCGAGAGCGCGGACGAGCTTCGGGACTTTGACCCTGCGGGGGCAAAATTAATTGGGATTTCAGCGGGAGCATCGACCCCCGCTTATATAATCAAGGAGGTACTACGGACCATGAGTGACATCATCAACAACGAAGAAGAATTTAATTTTGAGGAGGCACTGGAGGCTTCTTTAAAGCCTATACATATCGGTAAGAGAGTGCAAGGCACTGTCCTGAGTGTAAACAGCAATGAAGTATATGTCGACCTCGGCACAAAGCAGCAGGGCGTTATCCCCGCAGCTGAACTCACAGACGATCCCGCAGCTAAGCCTGAGGACGTTGTGAAGGTAGGAGATACCGTTGAGCTGGTCGTTCTCAAGACCAACGATCAGGACGGCATCGTTACCCTTTCCAAGAAGAGAGTAGACGCAGCTCTGGGCTTTGAGAAGATCATGGCTGCAAAGGAGGAGAACGCTGTTCTCTCCGGCGTTGTTACAAACGTTATCAAGGGCGGCGTGCTGGTAAGCTCCAACGGCGTGAAGGTATTCGTTCCCGCTTCTCAGGCTGCTCCCAGAAGAGAGTTCGATCTCAACCAGCTGCTCCGTCAGCAGGTAGAATTCAAGATTCTCGAGGTAAACGAGGGCAAGCAGAGAGCTGTCGGCTCCATCAGAGCTGTTGCTAAGGAGCAGAGAGCTGCTGCACAGAACGCATTCTTTGAGAACACCAAGGTGGGCGACACCGTTAACGGCGAGGTAAAGAGCATCACCGATTACGGCGTATTCGTTGACCTGGGCGGCGTTGACGGTCTGGTGAGAAGGGCTGACCTCTCCTGGAACCGCTTCAAGCACCCCTCTGAGATCGTAAGCGTAGGCGACAAGATCGACGTTACCATCAAGGACATCGACCCCGAGACCAAGAAGGTGGCTCTCACCTACAAGAAGGATTCTGACAATCCTTGGGAGATCTTCCGCGCTAACTATGAGCAGGGTCAGGTAATCAAGGCTACTGTTGTATCTATCACCTCCTTCGGTGCATTTGCACAGATCATCAACGGCGTTGACGGCCTTATCCATATCTCGCAGATCGCAAATAAGAGAGTTGACAACGTTGCCGATATCCTTAAGGTAGGCGACGAGGTTGACGTAAAGATCACCGAGATCGACGCTGAGAAGAAGCGCATCAGCCTCTCCATCAGAGCTCTGCTCCCCGAGGAGGACGAGCAGCCCGTTTATGATACCGACGCTGAGGAGGCACCCGCAGAGGAGCCTGCTGACAGCGAGGGCGACGACGAGTAATCAAAAGCGTGTGAAATATAATATTTTCGCTCGTTTCATTGTGCGCTTTGGCGCGATTTGAAAAAAGCAGCAAGGGGGGCGAATTTCGTCCCCCTTTCGATTTTTCCGTATACCCCTGTGATATGGGGGCACAATAGGAAAAGGCTGCCTGAAAGGAGGCATACTATCCGCTTAAGCGGAAAAGCTGTATGGAAAACACAACAAAGAAAGCTTCCGTTAAACGCAGGAAAAAGAAAAACACAGCGGCGGCGGTCGCCATTCAGAGCATCAAGGTGCTGTTTACCTTTCTGCTTTCGCTGTTTCTCATAATCGTCATCACCGGCTGCATTTTTGTGACGGTGCTGACTATCTATGTGCTTAATTTCGCAGACACAAACGACACCATCGCTCTGGACAAGGCGGTGAGCGCCACCTCAAGCGTGTCCAAATTCCTCTGCGATAACCCCGACTACGACCCCGAGGACCCGGAGTCGGACGCATATATCCTCTACTACGCTGTCACCAACCACGCAAGAAGGGCTCAGTGGGTGGACCTCTCAGATGTTCCCACCTACACACAGGACGCCTTTATCGCGGCTGAGGACGAGCGCTTTATGGAGCACGACGGCGTTGACTTCAAGCGTACCTTCGGAGCTATCGTCTACACCCTGCTGGGAAGAACACAGGGCGGCTCCACCATCACGATGCAGACCATCAAGAACATCACCGGTGAGGACGACAGAACAGGTGCAAAGGGTATCGAGCGTAAGATAAAGGAGATATTCCGCGCCATCAACGTGGAAAAGACCTACACCAAGGATGATATTTTACAGAGCTACCTGAACATCATCGGTCTGGGTGACGGCTGGCAGGATATTGTCGGCGTGCAGGCTGCCGCAAACTATTACTTCGGCAAGGATATCACCCAGCTGGATATCGCTGAATCAGCGTCCATCGCCGCCATCACCAATAATCCCGTGTATTATAACCCCATCAACAACCTCGAGCACAATCAAGAGCGTGCTCACTGGATACTGGGCAAAATGCTTGAGATTGGCGCTATCACCGACGGCGAGTATGAGTACGCTATGAACGAGGAGCTCGTCATCACCGGCGACCCCGACTTCCGCAGTCGTGAGGACACCGATGAGAACATCGCTGACAGCGAGGGCATGACCTCCTGGTTTATGGACGAGGCTATCGACGAGGCGGTGACCAGAATTGCAGTAGACAGAGGCATCACCGAGGAGGAGGCCAGAACAGACCTCTATAACGGCGGCTATATCGTTCACACCTCCTGCGACCTGGATATGCAGAAGAAGATAGAAAAGGAAATGACCGACAAGACCAACTTCCAGTCCTGGAACCTGCCGGAGGACGAGCTGCAGTCCACCTTTATCTGCATCGACCTTCAAGGAAATGTAAAGGCGATAGTGGGTAAGAGAGATGAAAAGACCGAATGGGACGAGTTTGACATCGCCACCGACGGCACACGTCCCCCCGGCTCCTGCATAAAGCCTATCGCATCCTATGGTCCCGCACTGGAGCAGGATCTCATCACCTACTCCTCCATCATCAAGGATGAGCCTATCGAGATACTCGATGAGAACGGAGAAAAGATGAAGTGGCCTGTAAACTATTCGGAAACAGGCTCCAGCTCCATGTGGTCCTACAACAATTACTTCGTATGGCAGATGCTGGCGCGGTCTATCAATACCGCCCCCGCACAGCTGATAAATAAGATGACCCCCGCTTACTCCTACAACTTCTTAAAGGAAAAGCTGGACATCACCACCCTTGTGGATACAGATATCAACTATTCCGCAGTGACCGTCGGCGGTATGACCTACGGCACTCACCTGAAGGAGCTGGTGGGAGCCTATATGATATTCGGCAACGGAGGCAAAAAGTATGAGGTTACCTTCGTTGACAGAATAACAACTGTAAACGGCGACACTATCTATGAAAAGTCTGACGGCTACAAGCAGGCTATCAGCGAATCCACCGCATATGTAATGAACAAGATGATGCAGAGGGTTGTCAACGAGTCCTACGGTACCGGACGCTACGCCAGACTTTCCAACACTGTGATAGCTGCAAAGACAGGTACCTCCTCCGAGTGGAAGGACCTCTCCTTCGTGGCAGTTTCTCCCGATTACGTCAGCGGTGTGTGGGTAGGCTATGACGAGCAGAAGCAGATACCCACGACCCAGTACCAGAACATCGGCGCTATCTGGAAGAATATCTTCGGAGATATCGCAGAGACAGAAAAGCATCACGACTTTACTGCCCCTGCAACAGTAGTCGAGGCGAGGTACTGCACAAAAACAGGCCTCATTGCCGGTGACCGCTGCACCTCCACCGAGGTAGGCTACTACAAGCAGACCAATATACCGGAGACCTGTACGGGCAATCACTATTAATAAACCGATAAAGGAGCTGCCAAGCCGTCGCTCGGCGGCTCTTTTTGTGAGACTAGGAGAACCATATGAATGACATTACTTTCAGCGTGCCCTGCCATTTCGGGCTGGAGAGCGTTTTGAAATTTGAGCTGGGAAGGCTCGGGGCGGAGAACATCACCGTCAGCGACGGAAAGGTGGGCTTCACCGGCGATGAGGCTATGATAGCCCGCGCCAACTACCGCCTTGCCACAGCGGAGCGTGTGCTGATAGAGCTGGGGACATTCAGGGCAGAGAGCTTTGAGCAGCTGTTTCAGAGCGTTAAGGCGCTGCCTTTGGAGCGTTTCATCGGCAGGAAGGACGCCTTCCCGGTGAAGGGGCACTGCCTTGATTCAAAGCTCCATTCGGTGCCGGACTGTCAGAAGATAATCAAGAAAGCAGCGGCGGAGCGGCTGGGGAGCAAGTACGGCGTCAGCTGGCTGGAGGAGACGGGAGCTGTACACCAGCTGCAATTCGTTATCCGCAAGGACATCTGCTCGCTGTATCTGGACACCACCGGTGCCGGGCTCCACAAGCGGGGCTACAGGGCTGTCTCCAACGAGGCGCCAATAAAGGAAACGCTGGCGGCGGGGATAATCGACCTTGCCAGAGTGCGTCCCGACAGCTTTGTGGTAGACCCTATGTGCGGCTCGGGGACCTTCCTCATCGAGGCGGCGTATAAGGCGATGCACATCGCCCCAGGCCTTAGGAGGCCTTTCTCCGCCGAGAGCTGGGAGCAGGTAGGTGCAAGCCTCTGGAAGCAGGAGCGGGAGCAGGCGCTCTCAGATGTGGTGAAGGACTGCACCTTCAAGGCGCAGGGCTATGATATTGACGCCGGAGCCGTCGCTCTCACCGTTGATAACGCCAAGAAGGCGGGGGTCATCTCCCGAGTGCAGGCGGCAAAGCAGGATATTAAGGATTTCAAGCAGCCGGAGGGCGCCATCACCGTCTGCAACCCACCCTACGGCGAGAGAATGTTAGAGCTAAGGGAGGCAGAGGAGCTTTACAAGCGAATGGGAGAGGTGCTTAACCCTTCAAAGGATAGCCCCTGCTTAATCATCACCCCTCACGAGGACTTTGAGAAGTTCTTCGGGCGCAAGGCAGACAAGAAGCGCAAGCTTTACAATGGAATGATAAAGTGTGATTTGTATATGTATTTCAGGTAAATATCCTTTTCCGGAATGTCTTCAAGCCTCGTCAGATATGAGGAGCCGGGCACCCCACACTTTGCGCGCCTAGGTACGGAAAAACGTTCGCTGACGCTCACTGTTTCCTGTGTCATCAGAGCTACTCACTTTCGGCGCTGCGAATTGATGAGTTCTTGCGACTTCCGAGAGGTCGGAAAAGGCAGTGCCTTTTTGTTTCTTTGCGCAGCGCCGAGTCGCGGCTGGCGCCGCGAACGAGGCTCTGCCTCGAGCTCCGGTCAGGGCGCTGCCCCGACACCCCGCAAGCCTCTGGCGCGAGGCTTGACCGCGCGCTTTTTAACGCGCTTCGCGTTCGATACCCCTAATTTTCCGATTTATTACCAACCCCGAAAGGAGATCACATATGGACATCAAGGTAAAACGCACATACGCAGACCTTATGAGCGACTGCGAAAAGCTGGACAGCCAAGGCTATAAGCTGCGCACAGGCCAGCATAAAATAGCCATCTTCACCAAGCTCTCGCTTATGAGACTGTTTGTCTATCTGGGCAACAGCGCCGGCAAGGGCCTGAGCGGGGCAGAAATGGTCTACATCACCGACTTTATGGGCAGCGCCTATACCAAGGAGGAGCTGCTGCGCATCGTCCGGGCGGATAAGATAAAGCGGGACGACGTCATCGACGCGCTGGTGATGGTCTGCGCCCCCTTTGCAGAAGCCGAAAGCGACGGCTTCCTGCCGGACGCCACCGGCAGGCTCATAGCCGCCGTCAATGAGATAGTCCTGGACTTCATCGCCTGCGACGGCAAGACCGCCGACGAGGAGACTGCTGTGCTGGGAAAGCTCATATTCCGTATGCGCAACTTCTCCAAAAGCTGGCTCTCCGCCAGCGGTAACATTAAGCGGGAGACCGCAAAGCCGGAGGCTCCCAAGCCCTCCGAGCCGGAGCCCAAACCCGCGAACAAACCCGCCGAGGAGGAAAAGAGCTTCGACGAGCTGATGGAGGAGCTCAACTCCCTTATAGGGCTTGAAATGGTAAAGAGCGAGATATACAGCCTCTCAAACCTTATCCGGGTCAGGACACTTAGGGAGGAGCGGGGCTTCTCCCAGCCCAAGATATCCCTGCACCTTGTGTTCACCGGCAACCCCGGCACCGGCAAAACCACCGTCGCAAGGCTTATCGCTAAGATATACAAGAGCTTAGGCGCCCTTTCCTCCGGTCAGCTGGTGGAGGTTGACCGCTCCGGACTGGTCAGCGGATATGTGGGGCAAACCGCCATAAAGACCCGTCAGGTCTGCGAGAGCGCTCTGGGGGGCGTGCTGTTCATCGACGAGGCCTACTCCCTCTCACAGAAGGCGGGGCAGAACGACTTCGGCCTTGAGGCCATCGAGACCGTCCTGAAATTTATGGAGGACAACCGGGACGACTTCGTGGTCATCTGCGCCGGCTACACCGAGCTTATGGAGGAGTTCCTTTCCTCCAACCCGGGATTGCGCTCCCGCTTCAACAAGTTCATCGAGTTCCCTGATTACACCGCCGACGAGCTGACGGATATGTTTATGATGAGGTGCAACAGCTACAAGCTCAAGGTAGAGGAGGAAGCCTTAGAGTGCGTCCGCACCTTCTTTGAGCAGAGGGTGGAGAACAAGACCGAGACCTTCGCCAACGGCAGAGACGCCAGAAACTACTTTGAGCGGGTCATCTCCCGGCAGGCGGACAGGCTGGCTCCGATGGGCTCTCCCACCGACGACGAGCTGATGACCGTAACGGTTGAGGACGTTATAGGCGTTATCCTCGACTGATGAGAAAAAAGGCTGAAAATTTCTGCCGTATTGACAAAACGTAAAAAATTGGGTATACTGATAACATACCCTTAAACAGAACAAAGGAGGAGATAATATGGCTCTTAACAATCAAAGGCGTTCCTTCGCAAATCCTGCGATAAACCGCGTCAACAGCTTTGACGATGCCTTTTTCGCAGAGGAGACCGCTTCCTATCGGGGAGTGTTCGCAAAGATAGCTTACTTTTTAGCTCTCATACTTCTGGGAGTAGGCGCATTCTTTTATATGCACAATTACTTCGGCACTCATGGCTACTCTGTGGCGACAGTGCTGGCTGACGGATATGTTATCTACGCCAACGAGATGACTATTATGACCGGTGCGTGGATAGTTACCCTCATTGCCGGACTGGTGGCAGCCTTTGCCATAAAGACTATCCCCGTAACGGGCAGCATCTACTGCGCCGGTATGGGCTACGCCATCACGATGACCTCTTACCTCTATGCCTCCCAGTACAGGGGGATAATCGTTGAGGCTCTGGTGCTGACAGTCCTCATTATTGCGGTAATGGCATTCCTTTACTACACCGGCATCGTACACGTCGGGGAGCGTTTCAGGACGGTAGTGCTGACGGCGCTCATCGCCTCCGCGCTGGGCTCACTGATATTTATGGTGCTTTACAAGCTGGCACCCAACAGCGGACTTGTGACCTCTATCCTGAAGATACAGAACGGTCCTCTCGGAATACTTTTTGCAGTGCTGGGAGTTATCCTAGGTGCCTGCCTGCTGCTGGTGGATTTTGAGGTTATCTCACAGGCAGTTGAGAACGGTGTCAACAAAAAGTACGAATGGTACTGCGGCTACAGCCTGATGCTCAGCGTCATTTACCTCTATTTGAGAGTGCTGGAGCTGCTGGCAAGGATACAGAACAACAGAAGATAATATGATATGAAAAGTCCCCGCCCTGTGGCGGGGATTTTTTGTGCAGGTGCCCGCAGTTTGTGCGCCTAGGTACGGAAAAACGTTCGCTGCGCTCACTGTTTCCTGCGAGTGCGGAACGGCAGCTTTTCGGCGCTGCGAATTTTCTGTGTTCTTGATAATTCTGAGAGGCCGGAAAAGGGACGAGCCTTTTCGCTCGCTGGCGCAGCGCCTGGTCGCGGCTGGCGCCGCGAACGAGGCTCTGCCTCGAGCTCCGATCAGGGCTCTGCCCTAACAACCCGCGAGCCTCTGGCGCGAGGCTCGACCGCGCGCTTTTTAATGCGCTTCGCGTTCGTCATTCCTCATATTGTGCGTAATTTCGCCCTTTGCGCGATTTAAGGATTAGTTAATAATTTCCGTGCTATAATCATATCAAGCTAAGAAGACGGAAAGGAATGAGCCTATGTTTTTCCATATCCTCAAAAAGGACCTCAAACGCAAAAAGACAATGAACGTTATCCTCCTGCTGTTCGTTATCCTCTCGGCGATGTTCGCTTCATCAAGTGTCAACAACATCATCACTGTGACCGGCGGCATCGACTACTTCTTCGATAAGGCAGGCATCTCGGATATCGACTATTTCATGCTGACAATGGGCAAGGGGCAGGAGGACGGCCTCACAGCCAAGCTGGAGGCAGAGCCCGCCATAACCGAGATAAACCGCGAGGTGGCGCTCTACAACACCGCCGAAAATTTCACCGTAAACGGCAAGCGCGTGCTGGAATACGATAACGCCTCCATGGTACAGTCGGTGGCAAGCTCCTATATCAACTTCTTCGATGCTGACGATAACGTCATCGAAAGCGTTCCCAAGGGCAGCTTCTATATGACCAACCGCTTCGCGGAGGACTACGGCGCCAAGCCCGGCGATAAGTTTGAAATTTCCGTCGGGGACTTCACAAATGTGCTGGAATACAAAGGCAGAGCCAAGGACGCTGTGCTGGGCTCCAATTTTACGAACAACCCCCGCATCATCGTCAGCGACGAGGACTTTGAGGAGTACCTAGCCGACGAGAGCGCAAAGAACTATCAGGGCACAGTATTCTACATCAAGGGCGATGTTAAGCTCATCGAACAGGCTATCGCCGACGACAACACCATTCTCTTCAACGGCTCCGCCAGCATTATCCGCACCACCTACGTTATGGAGGTGCTTGTAGCGGCAATGCTGCTGGTAGTTTCCGTGATACTGATACTTATTGCCTTTGTGGTGCTTCGCTTCACCATCGGCTTCACTCTGACGGAGGAGTTCCGTGAGATAGGCGTTATGAAGGCCATAGGCATCAAGAACCGCCACATCAGGCTGCTGTACATCACCAAGTATTTCGGCATCTCCGTTGTGGGAGCTGTCATCGGCTACTTCCTGGCGATACCCTTCGGCAAGATGATGCTGGGCTCGGCTACAGATTCTATGGTGCTGGGCAATGACAGCGAGGTGCTGATCGGCGCCCTCTCGGCTATGGGAGTAGTTGCGGTCATAGTTCTCTTCTGCTACGGCTGCACCCGCAGGATAAAGAAGCTCTCCCCCATCGATGCGGTAAGAAGCGGACAGACCGGCGAGCGCTTCAGGAAAAAGAGCATTATGTCCTTAAGCAAGAGCAGGCTGGGCGCAGGCTCCTTCCTGCCGATGAACGACGTAGTCTCCGCACCCAAGCAGTACGGTATAATGACTCTGATATTCACCGTCTGCCTGCTGCTGATAACCATACTGGCAAACACCGCCAACACTCTCCGCAGCGACAAGCTGATGTTCCTCTTCGGAACCACCACCAGCGACCTCTACTGGGCAAACTCCTCAAAGTCTATGGATTTCATGGCTGTACAAGGAGCATATGAAGATACTGTGGCGCAGATGGAGCAGGACCTTGCAGACCTGGGCATCCCCGGAAAGGTGCATCAGGAGACCTGGTACAAAATACCCGCTGAGTATAACGGCTTCAGGCAGAACATCACGATGCTCTGGTGCAGGGAGACCGACGCCTCCGATTACGTTTACGAGCGGGGCACAGCTCCCCAGAACGCTCACGAGTTCGCCGTTACCCCGCAGATATGTGAGAAGTTCGGCTTCGATATCGGCGACAAGGTAATGCTCACCGTCTCCGGCAAGACGGAGGAATACCTGCTGACAGCGGTGTTCCAGTCCATGGATCAGCTGGGAATGGTAGGACGTCTGCATCAGGACGCTCCCATAGTCTACACCGATATGACCTCCGCCTTCTCCTTCCAGATAGACTTTGACGACGACCCCGACGCCGACACCATAGAGGAGCGCAAGCAGATACTTATGGACTACTGGAACACCGACCGCATCGAGAACGCTTCGGAGTTCGTAAACTCCAGCACCGGCGTTTCGGATATGATAGCCTCGGTAAGAGACCTTGTGCTGGTGCTCACGCTGATAATCGTTGTTCTGATAACCGTTATGATGGAGCGCTCCTTCATCTCAAAGGAGACCTCCGAGATAGCCCTGATGAAGGCTCTGGGCTTCCGCGATCTGGCCATAGCCGGTCAGCACACCGCCCGCTTTGCGATAGTTGCGGTGCTGGCAGGAATAATTGCCTCGGCGTTATGCCTGCCGCTGACAAATCTGATAATCGACCCCATATTCGGCATTATGGGAGCCACCGCAGGCGTTGACTACCTGATAAAGCCCGCAGAGATCTTCCTCATATACCCGCTGGCGGTACTGGCAGCAGTAGTGCTGGGCGCCTTCTTCACCGCCCTCTACACCAAGTCCGTCAAGGCATCGGACGTATCCAACATTGAATAACATACCGTTTTGCGGCATCCTGTCCGCAGTTAAAGCAGAATAATTCGGCGGAAAATGCACTCCCCGCCGTCAGGCGGGGGAGGGGCATTTTCCGAAAAAACCGAGCCGCCGCAGGCGGCGAGGAAAAATATATATGGAGGAAACACCAATGAACAATATACTCAAAGTAAAGGACCTCTGCAAGACCTACATCATCAACAAGAGACAGAACAACGTTCTGCGAAACGTGAACTTCTCCATCTCCGAGGGGGAGATGGTGGCGATAATGGGACCCTCCGGCTCCGGAAAATCCACCCTGCTCTACACTGTTTCGGGAATGGACGCCCTTACCTCCGGCGAGGTGAGCTTTGAGGGCAGGGACATCTCCTCCCTCAAGGCCGACGAGCTGGCTGACCTGCGCCTTTCGGAGATGGGCTTCATCTTCCAGCAGATGTATATGCTGAAAAACCTTTCCTTGCTGGATAACATTATCCTGCCGGCGGTCAAGAACAAGAAGGACACCTCCTCCCGCGCCGAGAAGCTGGAGCGGGGCAGGAGCCTTATGAACCTGCTGGGCATTGCCGACATTGCCGACAACGACATCAACGAGGTCTCCGGCGGACAGCTGCAGCGCGCCTGCATCGCCCGCAGTATGATAAACTCTCCCAAAATACTCTTCGCCGACGAGCCCACCGGCGCCCTCAACCGCACCTCCTCCGAGGAGGTAACGGAGGAGCTTGCCAAGCTCAACCGCGCCGGCACCACCGTTATGCTGGTAACTCACGACTCCCACGTTGCGGCAAAGTGCGACAGGGTGCTCTACATCGTGGACGGCAACATCAAAGAGGAAATGGCTCTGGGCAAGTACGAGGGTCTCGACTCTATCCGCGACAGAGAGCGCAGGCTCAACAACTGGCTCATGGATATGGGGTGGTGAAACGGGGCGGCTGACGCCGCCGCTCAAATAATAATGAATAAATGATAATTAAGGAATCGGCTTTGCCGATGTATCTTGAAGCGCCCCTTCGGGGCGCTTTTTTGGCTTATACGAAATGGGGAGGCAGGGTTGACATTTGCCTGTAAATAATATATAATTAATTTAACTAATCTAATATATAGAAAGGGGGACATCGTTATGGTACTGCTCTATTATGAGATACTGCTGTTCCTGTCGGTAGGGCTCACGCTTATTTATGCGTTTATGTGGCACAAGCACTTCGATGTCCACTTCACTCTTATCTTCGCATTCATTCCCATTTCCATTCTGGGGATAGTCCTCTGCACCCGCGCCGAAACGCTGGAGGCCGCCGTTACCGCCAACAAGATGACCTACATCGGCGGCTGCTTTCTGATACTGTTCATAATGCAGAGCGTATTCGGGCTGTGCAGCATCAAAATGCCGCGGCTGCTTAAGGTGCTGTTCCTCGCCATAAGCTCAACCTTGCTGGGGCTGGTGGCGTTCTTCGACCACCCGCTGTTTTACAAGTCGGTCACCCTAGACCGCAGCAAGGGCTACACTCGCCTCATTAAGAATTATGCCTTTATGCACAGCGTGTTCTACGCGGTCATCGTTATCTACTTCATCATCACAATTGCAGGCCTGGCCTACAGCTACGCCAAAAAGCGCAGCGTTTCCAGAACGATACTTAAGCTGCTTATCCTGCCGGAGATAGTCTGCGTTATCTGCTTTTTCGGAGGACGCGCCATCACCACAAAGGTGGAGCTTATCCCGCTGGGATACGTCTTTGCGCAGATAATGTACCTGATAATCGTTCACCGCATCTGCCTCTACGATATGGACGATACTGTGGTGGACTCCCTTGTTATGAAGGGGGACACCGGGTTTATATCCCTTGATTTCAAATTCAACTATCTGGGCTCCAACGACACCGCCAAGGAGGTATTTCCGGAGCTTTCCCAGCTGACCGTTGACAAGCCCGCCTCCCGCAGCGAGGTCATGCGCGAGACCGTATTGCAGTGGCTTCGCGCCTTCCGCAATGACGAGACCGCCGACAAGGCCTACTACAACAAGGACGATAGTATATACCTAGTCACAGTGCGCTATCTCTACGATGGCAAGCATAAGCGGGGCTATCAGATAGTCATCACCGATGACACCAAAAACCAGCAGTACATCTCCCTGCTGGGACACTACAACGACGACCTCCGCCGGGAGGTTGCTGAAAAGACCGAGCACATAGTTGAGATGCACGATAACCTCATTTTAAGTATGGCAACCATGGTCGAGAGCCGGGACAACTCCACCGGCGGACACATCAGGCGCACCAGCGTCGGAGTGAAGATGCTCATTGACGAGATACGCAAGGACGACGCCTTTGAACTCTCCGACGAGTTCTGCCGCGACATCATCAAGGCGGCGCCAATGCACGATCTTGGAAAGATTGCCGTTGACGACAAGATACTCCGCAAGAAGGGACGCTTCGAGCCCTGGGAATTTGAGAAGATGAAAAAGCACGCCGCAGAGGGTGCCCGCATCGTTCACGAGATACTAAAGGGCACCGACGACGAAAGCTTCCGCATTATCGCTGAGAACGTGGCCCACTACCACCACGAGCGCTGGGACGGCTCCGGCTATCCTGACGGCTTAAAGGGAGAGGAAATACCCCTCGAGGCCCGCATAATGGCCATTGCAGACGTTTACGATGCGCTGGTCAGCAAGCGTGTTTACAAGGAGAAGATGTCCTTTGAGGAAGCCGACAAGATAATAATGGAGGGTATGGGCAAGCATTTCGACAAGCAGCTGGAGCCCTACTACATCGCCGCCCGCCCCCATCTGGAGGAATACTACTCGACTATTGAATAAGTCCCGCCAAGCGGGGCTTTCTTTTTTCAGCCGCGCCATCCCATCACCTGACCAATGACCTTGACCCGCAAAAGCATATTTTACGCCGTTCTTCCGATTTTTTCAAAAAGCACTTGACAATTCCCATCTGCTGTGATATAATAATACTGTTGACCCGCCGGAAAGCGAGTCGGCGCAATAATGTGGATCAGTGCGGTAACAGCACCCACCTCGCCAAGTCTGAGGCGTGTAAAAGTATCGGGCACTATATGCAGGTGTGTTGCAGAAGGCTTTGCGAGCAAAGCCGGCAGATGCGCTAGCTTCGGGTAGCGCAACGACAGTGACGCATCGGCAGCTCGCAAGATTTGACGAGTAAAAAGTTTCAAATCATCATATTTGCAGGTGTGGCGGAATAGGCAGACGCGCTAGCTTCAGGTGCTAGTGATCGCAAGGTCGTGTGGGTTCAAGTCCCTTCACCTGCACCAAAGCCCGTATTTACGGGCTTTTTCTTTTGCCTGAAAATCCTGCATCCGTCAGCTTATGAACAGCAAAAAGGTACTGTCGTATCATCACCTTATCCCAGTCATACCAAACAGAGCGAGGATAATATTCTCATATATTTCTATGTAATAAAGGGCGCAGACCAAAGTCTGCGCCCTTGTTTTTGTCCTGTTTTCGTCAGACGCACCGTCAACGCTCACGACACGTCAATACCATACATATCCTTGTAGAACCCCTCCGGGGCGTTGTAGTCGATCAGAATGCCGGTTTCATTTTCTTCCCCGATGAACGCAGCAACGCTGTCCTCGAAGGAGCCATT
>JAFUTK010000001.1 GCA_017471405.1 Ruminococcus sp. | reverse complement strand
CACACCTTGTGGAATGCGAGCACCTGCGGTCACAGCACGAACAAACTCCGGTCGCGGTGCGCAGACTACACTCCCGTACACACCCAAGCGACCAACGGGAGCGCAGCGTGAATTCGCCGCGGGGGCGTGCCCCGCAAATTCCGATTTATCTTATTAACAACACAAAAGTAAAAAGGGACATATAATTTTAGCGGCGGCGTAAGCTAATTTTAATTTTGCAGACCATCTTCCCCGCCGCGCTTTTACGCCTTCCAAACGGCAGTCGAGCCGCAAGGCAGAGGCATACCGGCCTTTTCCACCGGCAGGCCTATCTCATCAGCAGTGACGGCGCCGCCGTATCTCGGGGTGATGACCTCATGCAGGATATACGCCATAACCGATGGCGAAAGGCCGGTGGTGTAGCTGTTGAGCAGGAAGAACAGCGGCTTGTCCGAGAAAACGTCCGCGCAGGTCTTTACCAGCTCGTAGACTGAATCCTCCAGCTTCCAGACCTCCCCGCCGGGTCCTCTGCCGTAGCTGGGAGGGTCCATCACAACGGCGTCATAGAAGCTGCCGCGCCTTATCTCCCGCTTGACGAATTTCTCGCAGTCGTCCACAAGCCAGCGCACCGGCTTGTCCGAGAGGCTTGATGCGGCGGCGTTGTCCCTCGCCCACTGAACCATTCCCTTTGAGGCGTCCACGTGGGAGACCTGTGCTCCTGCGGCGGCGCAGGCGAGGGTGGCGCCTCCTGTGTAGGCGAAGAGGTTCAGCACCTTTATGGGTCTGCCAGCAGATTTTATCATATCACTCATCAGGTCCCAGTTGACGGCCTGCTCCGGGAAGAGCCCGGTGTGCTTGAAGCCGGTGGGTCTGATGATGAATTTAAGGTCTCTGTAGCTTATCTCCCAGCTCTCGGGGAGGCGCCTGCGGTACTCCCACTCGCCGCCCCCCTTTGAGGAGCGGTGATAGACGGCATCGGCCTTATCCCACAGGTCGGTCTTATGCTCTGTGTGCCAGATTATCTGGGGGTCGGGGCGCACCAGCAGTCTCCCTCCCCAGCTCTCCAGCTTATCGCCGTTTGAGGTGTCGATTATTTTATAGTCCTTCCAGTTCTCGGCTATTCTCATATCAATGTTCCTTTGCGTGTGTTATTTTATCCACCATTCCGGAGTCAGCTCCCCAAGAGTGGCGATGCGGTCGGTTTTGAAATCCAGCATTATCTCGATATCCTTATAGCTTCCGGGCATAAGCTGCACCATAAGCTCGCGGCAGGCACCGCAGGGCGCTCCGTTGGAGCCGTCGGGCATAACGCAGATCACCCTTTTTATCTCCTGCTCGCCGTTGGTTATCATATTGAAAACAGCGTTCCGCTCGGCACAGATGCCCAAGGTCGAGCAGGTGTCGATGCACACTCCCGCATATATCCTGCCGGAGCCCGACAGCACTGCTGCTGCCACCTCTCCGCAGGTGACGTAATCGGACACCCTGCGGGCATTCAGAACGCTCTTTGCCGTTTCAAGCATTTCTTCCCAAATCTTATCCATACCGCTGCCCCGCTTTCCTTACATACACCCTCGACGTCCCGCCGTAAATGCTCTCCATATCGGCAAGGTACTCAAACCCGTACTTCTCATACAGCCCGATGTGGTCGGTGGAGAGGTATATCCTATCCTTGCCCTGCTCCGCCGCCAGCCGCTGTGCATAGTCAAACAACAGCCCGGCGCATCTCTTGCCCCGGTGCTCCGGGAAGGTATAGACAAAGCCTATCCAGGGGGTAAAGTCGGTGAGCTGTATCTCGTCCTTTTCAGCAAGAGTGCAGAAGGAAATGAGCTCGTCCCCCTCGGTGAGCAGCAGCAGCTCCGAGCCCTCGCCCACAGTGTCGAAGAACGTCCCCTCCGCAAGCAAACGGCAGAGGTATTCCCCCGCTCTCCAATCGCATTTTTTAAGCTCCCCGAGCCAGTGCTCCTGTCTGCCGGAGGTGTAGTAGCTTATTATCTCCAAATCGGTTATCTCCCGCTATTATATTCCCTCGCCGCCGCTGGCGGCTCGGGGAAGTGCGGAAAAAGGTATTCTCCCCCTGCGGGGGGGAGATACCGTTTTTCCGCCGAGTTACTCGTTTGACCGGAAGTCTATCGCATCAAGCAGCACCTGCTGGATAATGCTCCCCTCCCGGACGGCCTTTACAGCCTCCTCCGGGGTGAACCACTGCGCCTGATCTACCTCGCCGGAGAGGGCGAACTCGCTCCTCCTCACGGTCACGAGGAAACCTATCATCAGCATATCCTTTTTGGCGTAGGGGTAGGTGCCCAGCAGTTTGACGGAAAAGGGTGTGAGGCCAGTTTCCTCCCTGACCTCTCTTTCGGCGGCTGCCTCGGCACTTTCGCCGGATTTGATGTATCCCGCCACGCCGACGAATGTTCCGGCGTTGACGTAGCTTTGTCTGATGAGAGCGAAGCTGCCCTCGCCGTCGGTAACGGCGCACAGCACACACACCGGGAACAGGTCAAACAGCGGTCTTTCGCAGCCCTCGCAATAGGGCATAAGCCCCTCGTCGCCTATCTCCCGCAGGGCGGCCTTCCTGCCGCATTTGGGACAGTATTCAAAGCGCATATTTTTCTCCTTAAGTCTTAAGTGCCGGCAGTATGCTCAGCCCCTCGTCACGCTCCTGCTTTATCTCCCGCAGCATCTTCTCTGTCTCTAATTCCTTCTCGGTTTTGGTGCTCATTACCTCCCCGAGCCTTGCTGCAATGTTCTGCGCATACTCGGTGATAACGCCGGTCTTTTTCCCCTCCAGCATTATCCTTACCACCGATTCCGTTCCGCTCTCCCGAACGATTATCCGCCCGTCGTGACCCAGCTTTTTCTTGTACTCGGTCACCATATTCCGAAGCTGCTCGTCCTCCGCCCAGATGCACTTTTTGGAGGCGGGCATCGGAACATTTATGGCTATCTGCGGGCAGGTCTCCATTATAGATGCCAGCTCGCTGGCTCTGCGCCTTGTCTTTTTTAGGACCTCGCAGAACCGCACTGCGGTTATCTCTCCGTCGCCTATCTTCTCAAAATCAAAGAAGATGATGTGGCCGTTCTGCTCGCCGCCCAGATTGTACCCGAAGCGCAGCATCCTGTCCAGCACGCTGCCGGAGCCTACCGCCGCCGCGGCTACGTTTATCCCCTCACGCTCTCCGAACTGAGTAAGACCGTAGTTGCTCATCACCGTTGCGACTACCGTATTTGAATTGAGCTTTCCCTGCACCCGCAGGAATTTTGCGAACACCGCCAGCTGCTTGTCACCGTCGACGACGCCGCCCTTTTCATCAATTGCGATGCACTTGCCGCCATCGCCGTCAAAGGCGAAGCCCACGTCGCAGTGCCGGTGGACGACTGCCTCCTGCAAGGCTCTGAGGTCATTGGTTCCGCAGCCCACGTTGATGTTATAGCCGTCCGGGGAGCAGCCCATCAGCACGCAGGAGGCGCCCATTCCCTCAAAGATACGCTTGGCATATCTGGCCGCAGCGCCGTTGGCGCAGTCGAGGGCTATCTTCAGTCCCCGCAGGTCACACTCCACCGAATGTACCACCCGCCTAATGTAGTCCCACTCCGCCTTTTCCTCGTAATAGATGCGTCCCAAATGCTTGCCGCCTACGGTGAGCTTCTGCCAGTCGTCATCGGCCACCAGCTGCTCAAGCTCCTCCTCTTCCTTCTGGGAGATCTTGAAGCCTGTCCTTGAAAATATCTTGATCCCGTTATACTCGGGAGCGGAATGTGAAGCGGTTATCATTATGCCAGCGTCAGCGCTGTAAAGCTCGGTCAGGTAGGAGACTCCCTGAGTGGGGACTACCCCCAGCACATAAACATCTGCCCCGACGGAGCATATCCCCGCCTCGAGGGCGGCTTCCAGCACATCGCTGGAGGCTCTGGTGTCCTTTCCGATGAGCACCTTTGCCCTTCCGCCGTTTTTATTTGCAATAGCGATGCCGGCGACTGCTCTGCCCAGTCTCATGACGGTCTCGCAGTCAAGCTCGGTCACAGCCTCTCCCCGCACTCCGTCGGTCCCAAACAGCTTGGACATATCATCTCTCCTTAAATAAAGTCATATATAGGTATTATATCACATTTATAAAATAATGTAAAGAGCCATTTGGAGCGGATTGACAAACCTGTGCAGGATATGGTAAAATAAAGGCACAGCACAACAATGTCGGGAGGGCGTAATATGAAAAGCCGCGGCTTCAATATTTTTTTCAGAATAGTTCTGATAGTTACGTTTTTTGCGGGGATGGTATTCCTCATTTCCTTTATAAGATTGGTGGACTCCCCTGCTGTGATGACAGAGGAGCAGTTCCTTTCCGCCTGCCGCCGCTGGACCTACACTTTTATTGTGTATCTGTTCCTGTGCGTGGGGTCGTCGGTGCTGAGCATTCTCTGCTTCCGCTCCAACGGGAAGATAGTTTCCATAGCCCGAACGGCAGTCATCGTATTCGCAGCTGTCGCAGACCTGCTAGCTATGAGGTACATTTTCGTCTTTCGCGGCTACGAGGACGCAGTTGAGGCAGCCAAGGCAGTGGACGACCTGCTGGACAAGGGAACGGTGTTTATCATAATGTCCTTCGTGGGAGCAATGCTGCTGTTCTTCCTGATGGTATCCTCGGTATATAACATAGTTAAGATCTCCCGGGACGATGAGTTCAACAAGGTAGTTGACCCCACTAAGCCCCCGGAGGAGCAGATAAAGAAAAAGCAGTAAAAAACCGACCGGCTCCGGGTGACACTCCCGAGGCCGGTAATTATTATTCTCAGGAAAAGTACGCCCTCCCCGCAGGGGGAGGGTGTGCTTTTCCGTCCCTCCCCCGCCGCGCAGGCGGCGCAAAAACCGACCGGCTCCGAGTGGCACTCCCGAAGCCGGTCGGTTTATTTAAGGAAGGAAAAGAATTATGAAGTCTTGTTTATTTTTCTCTTGCTATGTCTTAAGTATACCCCTCCTGCCTTAATTTAACCTAAAGCGAAAATGAAAGCTGTGTGAAAAAATATGAATGTTAATTTCATAATGCGGAAAGTACTGTCAAACCCGTGAACAAAAGGTGAACACAGTTATTTTCGCCTCCCGGAAACTATACTTATCAGGTCTGCAAACCCGCGCTTTTATGCATTTTTGGAAAACCGTACCCCTGAAACTCCTCAAAAAGCAGGGAAATATTGTGTTAATAAAATACAAAAATTCTCTATGAGCCCCTCGGGAAATTTATGTATTTCTACAAATATCAGAAAAAACGCTGAAAAATCGGGGTTTGCATTTGACAAAGCGCGTAAAATAGGCTATAATACAAGCAGAAAATTTTATTGGAGGTAATTTACCATGACTAAGGCAGAACTCGTAGCAGCTGTTGCTGCAAAGGGCGGATACAGCACCAAGAAAGAGGCTGAAAAGGCTCTTGCTGCTGTTGTAGACTCCATCACAGAGGCACTTGTAAATGGCGATAAGGTTTCTCTCGTAGGCTTTGGTACATTTGAGGTTAGACACAGAGCTGCCAAGGATGCTATCAATCCTGCAACCAAGAAGCCCGTTCACGTTGAGGCTAAGGATGTTCCTGCATTCAAGGCAGGCAAGGCTCTCAAGGACGCTGTAAACAAGTAATCAAACAATTTGGAAGGAGAATTTTTACCATGGCTGTAAAGAAAGAGGCTGTTAAGGAAACAGCAGAGAAGGCTGTAGAGGCTGTTAAGACTGAGGCAAAGGTAGTTAAGGCTGACGCAAAGGCTGCTACCGAGACTGTTAAGAAGACAGCTAAGAAGGCTGCTGCTAAGACCACTACCGCTGCTAAGAAGACCGCAGCTGCTGCAAAGAAGACTGTTAAGAAGGCTGCTGACAAAAAGGCAGAGGCTAAGAAGGCTGCTCCCGCTAAGAACGTTGTTCAGCTCCAGTTCGCTGGCAAGGATCTTGCTGTTGACGCTATCGTTGAGGCTGCTAAGGCAGACTTCAAGGCTAACAACAAGGGCGCTGTAAAGACCGTTGAGGTTTACCTCAAGCCCGAGGAGAACGCTGCATACTATGTTATCAACGGCGTTGCTGGCAAGGTTGAGCTCTAATTCTTAAACATAAAACCGTCGGAGTTGTCCGGCGGTTTTTTTCTTGCAGCTTATCAGCTGCACTTTAATTGCAGTTACGAAAACGGTACCTCCCGCCAAAGCGCGGAGGTACCGTTTTCGTGTTAAGTCGATTTATTATCATTTCACCTTAGGCACACACCTATGTCCCGAGGCTGCCTCAAAATTATATCTGACTATACCGAGGTCTATCTTAGCCATCGGAGACCGGCCTGGGGTTATAACAGCGTCCTCGCCGTCGATGTCAATGAAGAACTTCTGCTGATTAAGAGCAGTCGGTGCAAGCACAGCCGCAAGCATTCCGTTCTTGAACCACGCGGGCATATCCTCCTTCTTCAAGGCGCACAGCTTCCCCAGGGGCTTTGACTTGTGGGACTTGCCCTCATCCTCGCCGTAGCCAAGCGCTATGACGCAGACTATTTTCTCCCCCGCCTGCTTGTCGGCCTTGCATTTTCCCTTGCCGTAGGTGCCTGCCACCCAGCAGGTGCCAAGCCCCAGCATCTGCGCCTCGAGGACTATCCTCTGTCCGTAATAGCCTGCACGCTCGTCAAGGTCATCAAGGGAGCTGCTCCCCACAAGAGCAATATAATTATTGGCGTTTTTGAACCTGCCATAGTGTGCAAGGAACGTATCAAAGCAATCGGGGTCATTCAGCACCAGCTGAATGTTAAGACCGCTTTCACTGTTGCACTCATCAATGACTGCCTTTAGCTTTTCAGCCTCTGCCTCACCGATAGGGATATCCTTGAATTGGCGGACGCTGTGGCGAGCCTTGATAGCTTCTCTGATGTTCATAATATCGACCTCCGTTTATCTTACAGCTTATGATATGTCAGATGGGCTGTTGTTATGATAATACCACCTCTGACATATTTTGTCAAGGACAGATGTACTTTCCGGAAGTCTGAAAATAAAGCGGGAGGCATCGAGGTGTAATCAAGCTATCTGTCATTGTTGAACATCATACTGAGCTCCCCCGTCAGGGCATTAACATATATGACTTTCTGGGCGTTGTCCTTTATTTCAAAATAGAATGCCCAGTAGGGGTCGGAGGTGTATTTTGCACCATACTGATAATTAAAGCTGTCGGTGCTTTTCCACGCTGAGGGGTCGAACTCTGTGACCCTCGGTAGATATTCAAGCTGCGCGAAATGCAGCGTCAGCTTAACGTTATCGGAGAGCTTTTCCGAGACGATATCCATAGCCTCCTCAAAGGAGATATATTCATCTGTTTCCTCCAGTCCTGTGCGGAGAATTATACCCCGGGAGCTTCTTACGCTGTCCGGTCTTTCCGGGGCGCTATACTCGACGGAAAAGCTGAACCAGGGACTGTTCCCGCCGTCGTAATCGTCAAGGACGAAGACAGTCCTGACCCCGGAGCCGTCGCCGTTATCAAGTCCGAAAACCAGCTCCGCTCTGTAGGCCTCAGCTTTATATTTGCCAAGGCGGGCATAGAAGGGCTTGTACTTTAAGCTATACCCCATAAGCCTTGAGGCATCATTCAGCCGCTGCTGAGCATCGTCGGCGAGGTCTGCAAGGGATACTTCGCTGCCGTTCAGTGTCAGGGCAGTATCCTCAAAATCATATGCGTAGATGTACTCCTCGCTGTCGTCGCCGGGAGACATTGTCAGCTCGGTATCACCGCCCGCAGCAGTGCCCTCCGGGTCGGAGAAATAGAAGTAGCCGTTCTGACCCAGACCGCAAAGGGCACTTTCATCATTTCCGTACATTATCCCCTCCGGAGCTGCGAAAACGTCCTCCCGGACATAGTCCCGGAGGCTGCTGCCGTAGTAATTGTCAGCGGCGGCGATAAGGGTCGCTTTGGGGACGTACGCCTGCTCGAAGGTGGCTTTGCCCAGCTTCTCCACCGTCGGAGCGGTGAACTTTTTGTCTATCGTGAAAGCGTAGTCCTTCCGGGGAACAAAGGCGACCGCAGAGCTCGTGGGCTTCTTCTGCTCTCTGATGTTTTCCGGCACCTCGGCGCAGGCGGTCAGCAGAAATAAAGTCAAAAGGGATATCAGTGCTTTTTTCATATTCTCTCCTCCTCAAAGCAATTTGTTCTTTAGTTGGATAGTAACATCTGCCCCAAGGGCGGTGTCAACAGGCGAAGAATAAAATCAGCGGAGTGCCTAAATGCGGCTCCGCTGATTTGTGGGTTATCACTATTATTCCTTGGCTCTTATCTCCTGAGAGATGGGCTGCCTTACGGCAAGCCGCAGGGGCAGCAGGTAGGAAGCAAGCATCAGCACCAGCACCGCTCCGCCTATGAGGGCAGGGGCGTACCATGGCAGGGCGGGAATGAGGGAATCGCTCAGGAGCATAAACAGGAAGTCTGCCAGCTTTCTTCCCAGCAGGCTACTTACCGCCGCTGTGACGGCTGCAAAGAGCACACACTCAAACAGCAGTGACACTGCTATCTGTCGCAGCGACATTCCGCAGGCGCGGAGCATAGACAGCTCCTTGCGGCGGTTGACGGCGTTAGCCGCAGTGGTGGAGACGAGGTTTACAAGGGCGGCAGTGAATATCACCGCAGCCAGAGCTATCCCGGCGATGCGCAGCGCCTGATTGATGCGCTTAGCGGTTATAGTCTCGCCTATGTTTATCCAGTACTGATAATCATGGTAGTTATTCTGGAGGTACTCCGCAACCTCGGCGATGTCCTCCTCCCTGATGTTCATACCGAACTGTATGCGGGGAGGGTCGGTGTTGAAGCCGAGATCCAGCTCATCAAAAAGCGCACCGGCGTTCTCTATGGGGACGATGGCTTTTACAGACCTCACGCTGCAAACAAAGCGAACGTCCGAGGAGGTGTACCGCCCGGCGACGGGGACAGTCCTATCGGTATATCCGTCCTCAGATACGACGAGAACGGCGACGGAGGTGATGCCCTCACGGAAGGCCTTGATATCTGTGGATTTTGCGTCCCCCCATACGGTGTCGCAAAGCAGCACTCCGCCTGAGGACAGCAGCTCGTCATAGCTCATATCGCTGTCCAGCAGCTTTTCAAACTGTGAGCGGGACACCGGGAAGATTTGGAAGATAAGAGCGTCCAGCAAAGCCTCGCGGCGGGAATAGAGCTCCTGATACTCCTCTGTGAGAGAGGCGCGGAGGCTGTCGGTAACGCCGCCGTCGGGCTTCCAGAAGGTACTTCCGGCGTAAATTTCGGGCTCCACAAGTGTGAAAAGCCCGGTATCCAGCAGGTGCTGATACTCGTTGGAGATATTGGGATTGCTGTCGACAGAATTGACATCGGTGACCATCACCTCCACGTCATAGGCGTCCTCCGGCTTGAATACGGCGTTTTTCTCGATGCCGTAAAGCATTGAGATAACGGAGACCACAAGGGTGCCGCTCATCACAGCGGCAAGGAGGGTTATTGCCATACGCATTTTGTTCCTGCCCATGCTTCTGAAGGCGTAGCCTATGGGAAAGCCGAAGATGCGCTTTGATATCCACGCTCTGCGGCGGGGACGGGCTCTCCTGCCCTTTCCCGAGGCGGCGGCAATGGGCGAAAGCTTCTTTATCCTGATGGCGCAGGCGTAGGCGGACATCACCACCGAAAACACCGCAACAGCAATGGCTGAGATGAATATGGCGGGAATAATTTCAAGTGTGAAGAACTTATCGCTGACGCCGGGGCCGTACCGCATATCGAATATCTTGATATCCATTATGCCGTTCATTATGAGCCTGCCTGTGACGAAGGCGAGGGCAGCTGCTACCGGCAGGGCTGTGAGCATATACAGCAGACACTCTGTCATAACCATCACGAACACCTGACGGTTAGAGGCGCCTATAGTTTTCAGCGCACCGTACTGCTCCAGACGGTAGGCGGCGGAAAGCTCAAAGGCATTGTTGACAATGAGCCTTGCAAAGAACACGAACACCAGCACTATGATTATCATCGCACCGAACATCAGCGCAGCCTCGCTGAATTTTGAGAAATCCCTGCCCTCAAGCAAGATGAGGTCATCGTTCTGCTGAACGTGTTCAACTACAGTTCCCTTGGGGAGTATCTCCTCCATTGGTATGCCCGCCAGCTCGCAGAGGTGTTTGACCTCGGCGTCGATATCCAGCCCTTCCTTTATGCGGACATAGCAGGCGGCTTCTTCACTCTCTCCTGTCATCATAGGCCTTGCCCACTCGTCCTGCGGGGAGAAGCAAAGCTCAAAGCCGTCGGTGAAGCCGACTATATCGTAGGTCTTTTCGATAGAATAGACAGGCTCGCCGATATCTGCCCGCAGCTGATATTCACGCTGCACGCCGTCCTCATACTCTCCGTAGGAGTACACACCGCCTATCAGCTCGTGCAGGAAATTATTGATGCTGTAGGTATCAAAGTACTCCACCAGCTCGCCGCCGTCAGTGTGCGGATAATAGTTATCCGAAAACTGCTTATCCATCAGGCCCTTATCGTCCGGGACAAATACCGGCTCGCCGTTTTCGTCGGCATTCTCCCAGTAGGTGCTGTCCTCATCAATGATCTGAGAATATCTGCCGTATTCATCGACAGTTTCCTCAAAGGAGGATATTTGCAGGGTGTATTCCGGGCTGCAAGACAGTATCTCATAGCGGATAGTCAGCTTTCCTCCTAGTTTAAGTCCGTAAAGGTCGGCTATACTGGGGTGGACGGCTATCTCGGTATCCTTTTGGGGGAGGCGCCCGCTCACTCCGTTTTCTTCGGCGCTGCTAAGAGTCGGAACATCTCCCGAGACTATGGAGGCGCTGTAGGTGGTATCGTTTATCTCGTCTAAGGCGGTGCCGTTGAAATATATGCGGGGGAGCTTGTTCGTCATTTCCCCGTCCGCGACTTTTTTAATATAATCCTTGTAGAACAGCCCCCGGGAGGTGATGGCATACGCCCCCTCCGAAACGGAGCTGCTGCGGGTGAGTTGCTCGCCCTGCTCCGCGGTTTTTATATCTATGACCGCGTGGGCGCTCCCCTCGCTATACATACAGTTGGCACGGGAAAGCGAAACGAAGGAGCTGAAATATATCCCCAGAAAGGTCAGCAGGTACATAGCCACCACAATGGAAATAAACGAGAGCAGAGTTCTGCCCTTGTCCCGGCGCATCCAGCGGAGGGTTATGGTAAGCAGCTTTGTCATATGCTCCTCACCTTCTCCGAGACAACAGAGCCGTCCCGCATTGTGATTACGCGGTCAGCCTCGGCGGCAACGGTGCCGTCGTGAGTGACGAGTATAACGGTGGTGCCATACTTTGCCGCCAGCTGCTTGAAGAGGTCGACTATCTCGCGGCTGTTGGCGGTGTCGAGGTTGCCGGTGGGCTCGTCTGCGAAGATGCAGGGTGGCTGGGCAATAACTGCCCTACCAATTGCGGCTCTCTGCTGCTGACCGCCCGAAAGCTGCGCGGGCAGATTATATCGCCTGTCCGAGAGCCCCAGCAGCTGCAGCAGCTCGTCAAGCCGGGACTTATCCGTATCCCTGCCGTCTAGATCGAGAGGGAGGGTAAGGTTTTCCTCCACGTTGAGGACGGGTATCAGATTGTAAAACTGAAACACAAAGCCGGAATACCTGCGGCGGTAGGCGGCAAGCTGGTGGTCCTTTAAGGCGGTGAGCTCTCTGCCGTCAACGGTGACGGTGCCGCTGTCGGGCTTGTCAAGCCCTCCCAGCAGGTTGAGAAGAGTGCTCTTGCCGCTGCCGCTCTCGCCGGTGACGGCGACTATCTCGCCCTTGTAGACCTCCAGTGAAACGTCATTGACGGCGGTTACCCTGCTGTCTCCCGAGCCGAAGGTCTTGGTGAGCCCCTTTGCCGAAATGATTATCTCCTTGTCCATTATTCTCACTCCTTTGCTTTCAGTTTAAGGGCTCAACATTACAGCAAGATTACAATTTGCAAATTCGGAATTAATTTAGCAGCTCTATGGTGACAGAGGTTCCCATGCCGAGCTCGGTGTCAATATATATCCTGCCGCGCATATCCTCGGTTATGCGCTTGGAGATGGACATTCCTATTCCAACGGATACGGGATCCTTATCCGAGCGCTTGGAGTAAAACCTGCGGAAGAGCATTGGGATATCCTCCGGGGCGATGCCCTCGCCGGTGTCGGTGATAATGAGCTTCACCGCCATAGGTGTCTGCTCCGCTGTGAGGGTGATGCTGCCGCCCTGCGTATGCTCGCAGGCGTTCTTGACGAGGTTGGAAACAGCCTCCGCGAACCACAGGGCATCGCAGCTAACGGTGATATCCTCCGAGATATGATAGGTAAGGACATCGCCGTTTCGCTCCGCCAGAGGGTACAGCGGGGCGCAGGCTTTGGTGACGATATCGGAAAGGCTCTCCTCCTGGATATGATATTCAACGGCGCCGGCCTCAAGCCTTGCCAGCTTAAGGGATTCGGCGCAGAGGCGGTTTATCCGCTCGATGCATACCCTGTCCCGCTCCAGATAGGAGAGCATTTCCTGCCGCTCCATAGGGTGGGTGCGGTATATCTCGTTGTTGAGCATCAGCCCGGCGGAGGGGGTCTTTATCTGGTGGGAGAGGTCTTGGAGATAATCTGCAAGGTAGCGCTTTTCCTCCGAAAGGCTGGTAAGTGTCCTCTGACGGTCACGCTCAAGGGCGTTTACCGCCTCTGCCAGCAGGAGCAGGTCTCTGTCGGAGAGGTCGGAGGTGCAGGGCTCCTTTTTCTCGGCGGAGCCGGTCACCTGCTTCACTCCCCTGAAAACAAAATGCAGGGCGATGAGCCCCGCCCCTCCGCAGAGAATTATTCCCGCTGCGGCAGCAATTGCCGGCAGCCTCGAGCGGGTGTAGAGGTACTCCGCTCCCCTGCCGCTGCCCGCCTCAAAGCCGTAGGCGGAGAGCGCCTCGGCTCCCCGGGCAGCTTCATCGGTGCCCTTGGCGGTAAAGGCCTCGGCTATCTGCTCATCGGTCAGGTCGGTGGTCTGAGCAAGGCGGCCGGCTATGGCAAGAAGCCTGTCGGAGGCCTCAACGGACGCCTCTCCGTCCGAGTAAGAGACTGCAAGGCAGCAGAGGGCAAAGAAAACTCCCGCCAGCAGGAGGGAGACTACAGCCAACAGCAGGGCTGTGCGGTTCTCCAGCGTTTTAATCAGTCCTCCCATTTATAGCCTACCCCCTTTACTGTTACTATCCTGCCGCTGCCGCTAAGCTTGCCGCGTATGCGGTTGACGGCTACCGACAGGGCATTATCCGAGACGAATTCATTCTTATTATCCCACATATGCGCCAGCAGCTGGCTGCGGGTAAGGGTTCGCCCCTTATTGAGACGAAAGTAATCGTAGAGGCGCTGCTCGGTGGCGGTAAGACCCTCGGGAGCCTCCTCCGAAAAGCCGGAGAGCCGGCGCTGCAGAGCCTTTATCCTCGACACCAGCACCTGCCCCGAGAAGGGCTTGGTGATGTAATCGTCGGCGCCTAAGTCAAGGCCCCGGGAGATATCTCCGTTATCGTCCATACAAGAGATTATGATGACCGGCACGCTGCTTTTCTGACGTATCTCCTTAAGCACATCCAGCCCGCTGCCGTCGGGCAGCATAAGGTCCAGCAGGCAGAGCGAGCAGCCGTCAAAGCGCTCCCTTGCCTCCCGGCAGCTTGATGCGAACACCGGCTCAAAGCCGTTGTCGGAAAGTATAACGGCAAGTGCCGCTCTGATGGTATCGTCGTCCTCGGTTATAAGTATCTTCTGCATAGCTGCTCTCCTCCCTGTGGGTACTGACCAAATTATACCGCGTCAGCTCGGAGTTGTCAATCTTAGGAGCATCTCCCGCTTTTATTTTTGAGCGTCTTGAAATATTCCTTTATCTGTGCTATAATAGATTATACAGTAATTATATGGGAATAAATTACAGTAAACTATCAGGGAATGGAGGCGGCAGCATGAAGAACATATTTAAGATTAACAGCGCAGCTGCGGCTGCCATACTGTCTCTTCTCCTTATACTTATATGCAGCGCTGCGGCTGTCATATTTGACGGCAGCAATACTGTAAATTTCAGCTACGACGACGATATCACCGACCTTAACTATGGATGGGCGGACGCCTCCGGTGATGACGTCTCTGCGGACAGTCTCCCAACAGATGATGCAGTCATCACAAGGAGCCTTGGCAGCATAGAGCTGGACAGAAAGCGCCTTTGCTTTGGGTGCGTCGATACTCACGTCACCGTTTATTTTGACGGCAAGGAGACCTACCGCTTCGCTCCGGAGTACGCCCGGATATTCGGCAAGTCCTACGGGCGGTATATCCAGATGATACCCATTCCCAGCGATGCAAAGACTGTAACGCTTGAGCTGCACCCTATCTACGAGGGGACCTCTCCGGTATTGACCAGTCTCTCAGTTCAGGATGCGGGACAGTTCCTCGGCAGCGTGTATCACAACGGGCTTCCGGGCTTCACACTGTGTATGATTATTTTCCTGTTCGGAGTGCTTATGGTCATCATCGGCTTTTCGACTTTCCACACAGTTCAGGGGGAGAGGGTGGATTTCTTCTCGCTGGGAGCCTTTGCGATACTGGCGGGGCTGTGGTCGGCAAACGATACGATGATAATTCAGGTGTTCACCCAGCACCCGGAGACGGTCAAGCTGATAAACTATCTTTGCCTGATATTCATAGCCTATCTGCCGGTTTCCTTTATGGCAAGCACTACTAGGCAAAGGAATTCCCCGCTGCTGCCGGTACTGATGGGGCTGATATTGCTCAACTTCACGCTTACTCTGACCCTCTCGCTGCTGGGCATAGCGGACGTGCGGCAGATGCTGACCTTCTCCCACATAAACATTGCAATAGCGCTGGCTATGACGGTCTATCTGATGATAACGGCAGCGCGGAAGAAAACGGTGCCGGTGCAGTATCTGCACACCGTAACGGTAGGTATGACGGCGGCGGTGCTGGGAGTGGCTGCGGACATGGTGCGCTATCTGCTGTTCCCAAATCTGCCTCTGAGCGCCAGCTTTTTCTCACGGATAGGCATACTCACCTTCCTGATACTGATGGGGCTGCACCTTATGACCGAGCGCACGAGGATAGCCGTTGAGCAGGGGCAGTCGGAGCTGATGAAGAAAATGGCCTACACCGACGGGCTCACCTCTCTGTCAAACCGTACTGCCTTCCACGAGAAGGAGGACGATCTGCGGCAGGACAAGAGCGAATGTGTCATCGTGCAGCTGGACATAAACTTCCTCAAAAGAGTCAACGACGAATACGGTCACGCCGAGGGCGACAGGCACATCGTGGCCGCCGCCCGCATCATTAGTGAGAGCTTTGAGAGCCTCGGCAGCTGCTATCGTGTTGGCGGCGACGAATTCATAGCTGTTGTTCAGAAGGGCGGCAGCGAGGAGGTTGAGCGTGCTCTTGCCGCTATGGAGCAGCTCATCTCGGAGTACAACTCAGCACATGAGCCGCCTGTGCCCTTGCAGATAGCCTACGGCTGGGCACATTACCGCCCTCAGGAGGGTATGCTAGAGGCAGCAGAGCGCCTTGCCGACCGGAGAATGTACGAAAAGAAAAAGGAAATGAAGAGCAGGGGCAGGCTTTGAGATAAGCTTTGTATTGCTGATAAAACAAACCGGAATTTGCAGGGGGCGAGCCCCGGCAAATTCCGGTTTGTACTATAATACTATTATCAAGCTCACTCTTCCCCCTCCGGATTAACGTGCACCATACAGTGCTTTACCTCCGGGAAAGCTGCCTCAATAGCGTCGTGAACGCTCTCGGCAGTGTCGTGTGCCTCTATCAACGTCTTTGTGGCCTCGACCGCTATCTCTACCTCAACATACACCCGCGAGCCGAAAAGCCGGGTCTTTAATTCGTCTATTCCCAAAACGCCCTCTGTGCCCAAAATGACCTCCCGCAGGCGGGAAACGTATTCGTCCGGGCACGCCTTGTCTATCATTTTGTCCACTGCGTCCCGGAAAATGTCATAGGCCGCCTTTATGATGAATACGCAGATGATGACGCTGGCGATAGGGTCAAGCACCGGCGCTCCCAGCCTCGCTCCCAGTATTCCCGCAAAGGAGCCCACCGACGAGAGCGCATCTGACCTGTGGTGCCAGGCGTCCGCCATAAGCGCGCCGGAGTTTATCTTCTTTGCCGTCCGGGCGGTATAGCGGTACATCAGCTCCTTTACTATGACCGATACCACCGCCGCTATCAGCGCTAAAAGTCCCGGAACTGCCAACTCCTCCTTCCCGGAGGAAATTATCTTTTTCACCCCGCTGCAGCCTATCCCTATGCCCGTAGCCGCCAGCACCACCGCCAGCAGCACAGAGGCTACACATTCCAGCCGCTCGTGGCCGTAGGGGTGCTCCTTGTCGGCCTTCTTCTCAGAGAGGGTCACGCCTATCATCACCACAAAGGTGCTGAAAACGTCTGAGGCCGAGTGAACGGCATCGGATATCATCGCCCCGGAGTGAGCAATAACTCCCGCCAGCAGCTTTAAGAGCGACAGCGCCACATTTACCGCAATGCTCACATATGACACCCTCATAACGGCAGCCAGAAAGGTGCTGTCGTTTTTTCTTTTGTCCTCCACCCGCATCTCTCCTTTCCTAAGGCTCCGGATAGTAAAAAACACCCGCAGGACAGCTTTTATGTTTGCTGTCCCGCAGATGTGTCTCTGCTGCCCTAAAGCCCGGCTACATGAATTGCTCATCGCCTGTTCAGTCTTGAAATATTGCTGATATTATACCATATGCAGAGGGGCTTGTCAAGATGCACACGGTGCGTGAGATAGTTCGGAATTTGGCTTACCGGCTGCTATTATCTCTGTCCGTCTGCAAACTGCTCAAAATCCTCCACCGGCATTGGCTTGGCGAAGTAGTAGCCCTGGAACAGGCGGCAGCCCATATCCGAAAGGGTGTCAAACTGCTGCCTCGTCTCCACGCCCTCAGTAAGGGCGGTAATTCCCAGCTCGTCGGAGAGCCTGATGATGTTGCCCACTATCTTCTGTGCCTTGATGTCCTCATCGGAGCTGGAGAGGAACTTCATATCTATCTTCAGCACATCCACCGGCATATCCTTCAGCATATTCAGCGAGGAGTACCCGCTGCCGAAGTCGTCCATCTCTACTATAAAGCCACAGCGGCGAAGCTCGTCCAACAGCTTGAGTTTCTCCTCCGGGTCGTTCATCATCACCGTTTCGGTGATCTCGATGCGCAGCTTATCGGGGTCTATTTCATATTCCTCCGCTAAGGACTTTATCTCCTCAGCCACATCGGTGAAGTAGAAGTCCTTCGGAGAGATGTTGACGGAGATGAACAGGTCGTCCCTTTTGCCCTTCCAGCCGGCGAGCATCTCGCAGGCGCAGCGCCACATATGCCTGTCAACCTCAACTATCATTCCGTTTCTCTCAAAGACGGGAATGAACATAAAGGGCGGCATAAAGCCGTACTCCGGGTGTATCCAGCGGGCAAGAGCCTCGGCTCCCACTACCCTGCCGCTGTTGTCAGTGATGGGCTGGAGGTAGGGGCGCAGCTGCATTTCCGCCACCGCCTGAGGCAGCTCTGCGGTGATGCGCTGGTTGAAGAGCACCTTCTCCCGCAGCTCGGTATCGTAAAAGGCGATGTGGTTCTTATAGTCGTCGGTGATGGAGGAAATGGCAAGGTGGGCGCGGTCGAACATCACAGAGACGTCTATCTCCGGCTCGGTGACCTCATACACTCCCAGATGCATCAATAGGTGGTGGAACACGCTGCCGTCGGTAACAGAGAACACCGCCAGCTCGTTTTCTATCTTGTCCCTTTCGGCAAGTAACTTAGCGGCAGGCATAAACACTCCGAAGGTATCGCCGGCAAGTCTGCCGTAAACGCAGTCGCCGGTCATATTGGCAGATATCCACTCGGCTATCTGCTTTAAGGCAAGGTCTCCGAAATCGGAGCTGAATATCGTTGACTATCTTGAAGTTCTTCACATCAAGGAACAGCACTGAATACAGGGTATCATGGTCCTTATCCAGCGCCTGCCTTATGCAGTCGTAGAGGTGCTGCTTGGTGAAGAGGCCAGTGAGGCTGTCGTGGGTGGAGTTATAGAGCTCCCGACGAAGGCGGCGCTGCTCCTCGGTGTTGTCGCTGATGACGAGGAAGGAGCCGGCGATATGCTTGCTGTCGGCGTTGACGGAGCGCTTGTCCAGCGAGAAGTATCCGGCATCGTCTCCCCTGCCGATGACCCGGCTCTCGGTCCATTCGGGGGATTCGTCATCGAAGCTGCCAAACCTGATGCGCAGCCCCTCCACCACCTTATCCAGCTCGCCGTCGGCAACGCCTATCAGTTCAAAGCCCCGGTCGTTAGCCCAGATGCACCTGCCGGAAGTATCAAACACATATATCCCGTCGGACATATCCGATGCGATTGCCGGATAACATTCTGTCCAGCAGCCGCAGGGGGCGGTAGTATATGGCAAAATAGGTGATGAGAATTCCAAAGGCTCCGAAGCCTATCATTGAGCGGTCAATGGGGGTTCGGGAGAAGATGTAGAAGGTCTGCCAGAGGCCGACTGTCAGCATAGCGATAAGTATGATGGAATATCTCTCCCGGTTTATTCTCGGGGACTTCATTGCCGCAAGAATGAATATCAGAATAACTGCGAAGAAAACGGCATAGTCCACCATGCGGTGGATAGTCTGACCAAAGTGTGGGATAAGGCGGTAATAATCCAGCCCCTGAACGTCGTAGGGCTCCACCTCAAAGGCGTGGCCGAAGGGAATATTCAAAATCATCTGAACGGCATCGGCTGCCAGAGCCAGATAGACCGCAGCGGGGTTGCGCTCCCCGTTGCCGAGGCCAGCGCAGTATTTGGCGGTAAAGCGCACAAGGCTGAACATCACAAGGTCCATGCCTAAGAAGTAGATGTAATAGCCGATTATCGCAAGGCTCTCGTTGGAGGTGCCGATTATAATAAGATTTCCAATTATGGGAGGTATCAGGGCGACGTCAAGCAGACACACCGCCCTGCCGATGGTCTTGCGGGACTTATACCCCTTGACCGCGCAGAGCACGAGTGCCATAACCAGACACGTCAGAATTGTTGAAAAAGCTATCCTGATATCCATAGACCTATCACCTTAAAAAGTTTACGCAAACACATATCCCGCCGCCTTGTATTCCTCGCAGAGCTTTGCGGCAGCCTCTTCGGCAGTGCTCTTGTCAAAAAGCACAAGGTCGCAGGCGTCTATGAAGGAATTGTAGAGGGCGCTGTCCTCTATGACTGAATTCATCTGACTGATAAGGGTGTTGTTCTCCATAACGAGGGAGGCATCATATTGCAAGCCGGAAAGCATACCGGCGCTGTCCAGATACTCCCTTGCGGAGCGGCTGACGGGAATTCCCTTGTCTATTCCCTGCAGCTCCGCCCACTCGGGGCTGTTGAGCATAAAGTCCAGCAGCAGGGCTGCCTCTCTGGGGTGCTCAGTATTCCTGCTGACGGCATAGAGGGTGGCGGGCTTGGCATACCAGCCAGTGCCGCTCTCCAGTCCGGGGAGGACGGTGTAATCGGCAGCGATTATCTCATCGCCCCGGGCAAGAGGCTCCTTGAAGTAATTCATAGCGTCGCTGACCCATGCCACCACGCCGGCGTAAACGCCGCTGTCGATGTTGAACTTCTGGAAGTCCTCCACCTTGGGGATAACGCTCTCGTTCACCAGCCTGTTGTAGAACTCTATCATTGTGAGGAAGTCCTGCTCGGTGAAGGCGATGCGGCTGTCGTCGGTGAAGAACTGCCTGCCGCCTGCCTGCTCGGCGTAGGCGACACAGTAGAGCCAGAGGCTCTTGGCGGCACCTGCCATAGGGAACACGCCGTCTGCCTTCATTACCTCTGCGGCTGAAAACAACTCATCCCAGGTCTTTGGAACAGAGAGGCCATACCTGTCATAGACTGTCTTGTTGATATAGACCGTCTCGGCGTTCATAGCTATGGGAATAGCGTTGAGGACGCCTCCGCGTCTGCCGTAGGCCAGCATTTCATCGGAGAAGTTGGTAAGGTCTACGGTGTCAGAGAGCTGCTCTAGGTCATAGTAGCCGCTGCCGTCGGCGGAATACTGGGAGAGCCAGCCCACGTTTATCTGCATTACATCGGTCTCGGTGCCGGAGACCATCTGCACCTGATTTCTCGCCTCATAGCCCGACCATTCGGAATAGCTGCACTTGACCTTTATATCCGGGTATTTTTCCTCAAACCGGCGGACGGCCTCCAGCGTATATTCGTTTCTTGTATCGTTGCCCCACCAGGAGAGGGTTATCTGGGTCTGGGACTTCTGCTCCCGGACTACGCTCTGCTCGGAGCAGGAGGTGACAAAGAGCATAGAGGCTGCGGTCAGTGCCGCGATAAGCTGCTTTTTCATTGCTCTCCCTCCCTTTCCGTATCGGGGTCAAAGAACGAGAAGCTGTTCTTGCCGTCGTTCTTTGAGCGGTAGAGGGCCTTGTCGCAGGCGTTGTACAGCTCGCTAAAGCTCCTGCCGTTCTCAGGGAAGAGGCTGATGCCTATGCTGGCGGTAATGTCGGCGCTCTTTTCTGTGAAGTAGGCAATGCTGTGGAGGCGCTTGCCAAACTCCCGGCACTTGGCCTCGACGCTCTCTCTGAGGGCCTTCTCGTCTGAGAGGCAGGAATTTACCAGCACGCAGAACTCGTCTCCGCCGATGCGTCCCAGATAATCGTCCTCCGAAAAGAGTGAGCGGAGTATCTCGCCGGTGGCGCGCAGGAGCCTGTCGCCGGCGGCGTGGCCGTAGTTATCGTTGACGGCCTTGAAGTCGTCGATATCGAAGATGATGAGGGCGCGGTGCTCAGTTTCGAGGGTATGCTCTATGCAGGCGGAGGACATCTCCTCAAATGCCAGCTTGTTGAGTATTCCTGTCAGGCGGTCGGAGCTGGCCTTGTCGTCGAGGTCGCTTACTAAGCTCTTGACTGGCTTTATCAACAGGTAGCTCAGATAGAAGCCCACCAGAGCGGCGGCGACTGCGGCGGCGATGCCGGTGAAGAACAGGAAGCGGGTCATCTCGTTTTTCTCGTTTAAGATTATCTGTGTGGGGATAGAGCAGACCACAAACCAATCGCCGGTGCGGTTTACGGAGACCAGGTATTTATCGTCCAGCAGAGATGCGGAGGAATACCCCTCGATGCGCTTTCTTATCTCCTCCGGCAGGGGGAGACCGCGCTCGTCGCTATTTTTGGAATAGATGATGTTATAGTCCTTATCGACAAGCCTTATCTTCATATCCGAAAGGGTCTCGGGATTGTCAAAGACCTCTCCCAGCTCATAGGAATAGAAGGATATGAACAGCAGGGCGTTATCGTGTATCTGCTTGACGTAATAGATGCGCTTGAAGTTATCCTCAAAGCCGGTGAACCAGCCGTCGCCGTAGCGGGGGTTGGAGATCATCTTCTCAAGCTCGTAGAAGAGCCTGTCCCCGAAGAGCGAGGAGGTGGCGTTGGATATCTTCCCGACGGTGCGGTTATTGCGGTAGACTATGCCGTAGTCTACGAAGTTCTCCATTATGCAGAGGCTGTAGAGCTTTTCGCTCAGGACTTTTTCATTGTTTATGGCCTCATACTCGTCATTGTTGGGGTCGGTGGCGTCATAGGTATAAGAGAGCTTATCTCCGAAGGCTAAGGTAGCTATGGTCTCCATACGGGACATATAGCTCTCCAAATTCAGTTTCATCTGAACGTTCAGCGAGGAGGTGAGAGTTGTGACCTCATTTTTCAGGACTGTATCGGTCTTGCGCAGGGAAAGATAGGTGACTGTCAGCACTGCCGCTATTACTATAAAGGCATAGCCGAATATCATAGCTATCTGTGTGCGGCGGATATTCTTAATGCTCTGCCCCGGACGTCTGCTGTCTGCCAATGCTCTCCCCTCCTTCCTAAAAATTGACGCTTACTTTTAAATTATAACATAAAGCGCTGTTTTATGTCAATAAGCCGGAGGGAATTATTTGAGAAAATCTGATAAATAAAGGGCGCTGAACGGCAAATCGTTAGCGCCCAGTCTGGGCGGACAGTGTCCGCCCAAACAGTTTCCTATTTTCATATTCAGAAAAAGCTCCACCCCGTGAGCAGGAACCCCGGCACCACCACTATGGCAAAGAACGCCCAGCTCACCAGAGTAAAGGTCTTGATAAAGCTGCCTCCCTTTCCGGGATATTCCCTGACATAAATGCGGTAGTTGATGACCGACGCCAGCGAGCCTATCAGCGAGCAGAGGCCTGCGGTGTCAGCCCCGTAGATAAGGCCGGCAAAGTTTTCGGTGAAGGGGTAAAGCACAATAGATGCCGGAACATTTGAAATAAGCTGGCTCAGGCCTATGGCCCACCAGTATTCATTACCAGCCACAGCCTTTTCCAGCAACCCCGCTATGCCCTTGTTGGCAGCTATGGACGAGGAAAATATAAAGAAGCAAAGGAATGTCAGCAGCAGCACATAATCTACCTTAAGGAAAAGCCTCCGGTCAACTATGGCGATAACGGCTATGACTATCAGCGCCGCGATGTACCAGTAAGAGGTGCGGGTCACTATCGTCACAATGATGAGCAGGAACAGCGAAAGGTAGGCTATGCGTTTTACCCTTCCCTCCGGTGCCCATTCGGTAAGGGTCTCCGAGGGGTCTATCTCTATGGTCTCCTTAAGGTCGCGCCTGTAAAGGAACAGTATGAATACCACTAGCAGCACCGCCGACATAGCGCACAGCGGCAGCATATGCAGCATAAAGTTGGCTGCACTTGTTCCCGACTGCCCGTAAAGGAAAAGATTTTGCGGGCTGCCGAAGGGCGTCAGCAGCGAGCCCCTTATGGCGGCGATGTTCTCCATTGAAATCACCGGCAGGATATACTTCTCCTTGCCGCCACCGCGGAAGATGAGTATGGTCAGCGGCACAAAGATTATCAGCGACACATCGTTAGTGACGAACATCGAGGTGAAGAACACCCCGAATATCAGAAACATCGAAACGCCCGTCATTCTTTTGAGTCTTGACGCCAGCGACACCACCGGCCGCAGAACATTCTCCTGCTTGAAGCCCTCCAGCACACAGAGCATCATCAAAAGCGTGCCGAGAGTTCGCCAGTCGATGTCACGAAGCAGGCGGGTGCTGGGCGGGGTTATGAAAAGCGCTGCCACAGCCGCCGCAACGGAGACTGTCAGCATCAGCTCTTTTTTCAGAAAGGTCTTAAGCTTTCCCATTTATTCAAGCACTCCAGTCTTAAGGTATATGAGAATGTATTCTTTGAAAAAGCCGGACAAGGCAGCAGGCGCTTGTCCGGCTCAGATTTGCCGTTTACATTATAAGGCTTTTTCGGAGAGATGTCAATGCTTGCAGATGTAAAAGTATCCGACAAAAGGGGCTGTTACATACGGCAAAACTTGCCCTAAAATGTAATTGCGGCGCTGCTACGCAGCGCCGCAAAGTGCGAAAAATGGCATCTCCCCCGAAGGGGGAGATGCCATTTTTCGCCTGAACCCGCTTTTGGCAGCAGTCACTTTTGCAATGCCCGAGCCGCACCGGCAGTGGGGGCGAGCTGAAGCTTTATCGCTCAAAGCCCAGTCAGTTTCACCTTGAAGGAAATGCGTCTGGGGGTGGAGAGCTTGTCGAAGCGGATAAGGTAGGCCGCCTTGTCCCGGTCCACCTCCTCAACGGTGCCCTCCCCGAGATATTCGTGCAGCACCCTTGCTCCCACTGGGAAAAGCCCGCTCTCGATGTCCTCCGGCAGGTATTTCTCAGAGTGCTCGATGTACTCTCGGGCGTTGGCTATGAGGGTGTCGCTGCGCTTGAAAACGTGCTCCACCAGCCCGTCCTCTATGTCCAGCACAAAGCGGGAGGGATAACGCGGCGAGCCGTCAATGTTTCTTCCCTCGGCACCGGAGAGAAACAGCCCCTTCTCCGCTCTGGTCATCGCCACAAAGGCAAGGCGGCGTTCCTCCTCCATTCCCATTATGTCCTTGGTCTTGCGGGAGGGGAAAATGCCCTCGTTCATTCCGCAGAGAAACACATACGGAAACTCCAGGCCCTTGGCGGCGTGAACGGTCATCAGCTTTATTTTATCCGATGCCTCCGTCTCATCACTGTTGGTGAACAGAGCGACGTGGGCGAGATAGTGGAACACCGAGGCCTCCTCTCCGCAGGTGGTCTCATACTCGTGGACCGACTGCTTGAGCTCCGCTAAATTGTCAAGGCGCTCCTGACTGCCCTCAGTGCGCAGGGCTGCCTCGTAGCCGCTTTGGTCTAGGATATCCGAGAGCAGGTCGGTGAGGCGGCGGTTCTCGCAGCCCTCCGAGAAATACTCTATCAGGCTGACAAAGGCGGAGGCTTTCGTCCCCCGAAAAATGTCGTTATCCAGATTGCGCTTTAAGGCGTCGTAGAGAGTGCAGCCCTTTTCGGCGGCGTACTCCTCGAGAAATGCCATACGCCTGTTGCCCATATTGCGCTTGGGATTGTTGACGATGCGCCGGAAGGAAAGGTCGTCCTGCGCCGCCACCATTCTAAGGTAGGAGAGGGCGTCCTTTATCTCGGCACGGCCGAAAAACGGCACACCGCTGTAGATGTGATAGGGCAGCTTTTCTTTAAGCAGCGCCTCCTCTATGGGTCGGGTGACGTAGTGGGCGCGGTAAAGAACAGTCATATCCCGATACTCTGCTCCGCTGTCGTGGAGCTTGCCTATCTCGGATATTATCCACTTGGCCTCCTCATCAGTGTTGACGGCAAAGCAGAAGCTGGGCTTCTCAGCGTCCGGGAGGGTGGGCTCCAGCTGCTTTTCGATGCGGTGACGGTTGCGGGATATCAGCGAGTTCGCTGCCGCAAGTATCTGCGGGGTGGAGCGGTAGTTTTTGAGCATCATCACCGTATGGCAGGGGGAGAATTCATTATCGAAATCCAGCAGGAAATTCACGCTGGCTCCCCGCCAGGTGTAGATGGTCTGGTCGGGGTCGCCTACGATGAAGAGGTTGTGGTGATACCCGCAGAGCACTCTCATCAGCTCGTACTGTATGCTGTCGATATCCTGAAACTCGTCTATCATAATGTATTCCAGCCGCTGCTGCCATTTGAGGCGGATATCATGGTTCTTCTCAAAGGTGTAGAGGGTGAATTTCAGCAGGTCGTTATAATCCAGCCCGAAGCACTTCTTCTCCTGATAGAGGTAGCCGTAGAAGATGATGTCGGCGGTGTTCTGAGCAGCAAGGTATTTCTCCCTGAGCACATCAACGGAGAGGTCTATCATATCAAGATAGTAGTCCGGCTGCTTGAAGAGCTTGATGTTCTCTATCATATCTCTTGCGTCACCGAAGGTCATATCCCGCATAGAGAGGTTACGCTCCTCGTAGATGATGCGCAGCATAGCGTCAATGTCGCTGTTATCCAGCACCAGAAAGCTCTTTGGGTACTGGACAGCGTGGCTGTCCTCCTGTAAAACCGTAACGCAGAAGCCATGGAAGGTGTTGATGTAGCCGGTGTCGTTATCCCCGATGAGATTGTGGATGCGCTGGCGCATCTCATTGGCGGCCTTGTTGGTGAAGGTAACGCAGAGGATATGCTCCGGCAGTATTCCCATCTCATTGACGAGGAAGGCAAAGCGGTGGGTCAGAGCGCGGGTCTTGCCGGAGCCGGCTCCCGCTATGACCCGGACATATCCCTCCGTTGAGGTAACGGCCTCCAGCTGCTCTTCGTTCAGCTTGTATTCTGTCATATGCTGCCCTCCTGTCATTTTTGCGCAAACGTTTATCTTACCTATTTATACTTTACTCCCAATGAGAGTAAAAGTCAATAGGATATTTTTATCAGTACAATTCATTGGACAGTTGCAAGGAGAGCGCGCATTTTCGGGGAATATTTACGATGTCAAGGACGTATTGGCAGCGCAGGGTTATGCGAAATCGTTTGCGCAACCGAGTCTCACAAAGGCAGTTTGAAAAAGTGCGCAAATACGCAGGTATTGTAAAAAGTGCATAAAAATAATTTACAAATTTAGTTAGAAGTGTCAGTTGACACAAGGAATAATTTGTGGTATCTTTTAATAAAGCGCAACCGATTGCGTAAATTGTAAGGAAAGCAATTTCTCATTAAGGAAGGTGCGAAATGAAAGAGATACTCAAAAGGCTCACGGCTTTCTCTCTGGCAGCAATGATGCTCGCCTCCGCCGGCTGCTCCAAGAAGGACGACAGCAGCAGCGAACAGACCACCGAAAGCGTCAGCGACAGCAAAACTGACAGCACGTCCGACGACAGCGGCTCCGCTCCCATCGAGCACGCCAAGCAGTCCAGCGACACGCTCTATGTTAAAAAGGTAGAAAACCTTAGGGACGACTTCATTATGGGTGCTGACATTTCAAGTGTGCTCTCTCTGGAGAAGTCCGGCGTCAAGTTCTACGACTACGACGGCAACGAGGGCGACCTGTTCGATATCCTCAAGCAGTCGGGAATAAACTACATAAGAGTTCGCATCTGGAACGACCCCTTCGATGAGAAAGGCAACGGCTACGGCGGCGGCAACTGCGATATCGAGGCTGCCTGCGAGATAGGCAAGCGCGCCGCGGACGCAGGGCTCAAGCTCCTTGCGGACTTTCACTACTCCGACTTCTGGGCTGACCCCTCAAAGCAGATGTGCCCCAAGGCATGGCAGGGAATGGAGATTGAGGAGAAGTCCCAGGCGCTCTACGACTACACCAAGGACTGTATGAACAAGCTCAATGCAGCCGGTGCAGACGTGGGAATGGTACAGCTCGGAAACGAGACCAACGGCATGATGAGCGGCGAGAAGATCTGGATGAACATCTACTATCTGATGGACGCCGGCTCCCGCGCAGTACGCGAGACCAATCCGGACGCACTCATCGCAGTTCACTTCACCAACCCCGAGTCGGTGGACAGGATAAACAACTACGCTTCAAAGCTGGAATACTACAATCTTGATTACGATGTGTTTGCCTCCAGCTACTACCCCTACTGGCACGGAACTCTCGACAACCTTACCTCAGTGCTTAAGGGCATCTCCGAGAAGTACGGCAAGAAGGTAATGGTAGCCGAGACCTCATGGGCCTACACCCTTGACGACGGCGACGGCCACGGCAACTCCATAGGCGACGAGGTCACCTACGAGAAGCGCTACCCCTTCACCGTTCAGGGACAGTCCAGAGAGGTTGCAGACGTTATCCAGGCAGTCGCCAACGTGGGCGACGCAGGAATAGGCGTGTTCTACTGGGAGCCTGCATGGCTTCCCGTCCCCGGTGACACCTGGGAGGAGCGCTCGGCGCTCTGGGAGGCTAACGGCGCAGGCTGGGCCTCCAGCTACTCCATCGAGTTCGACCCTGACGACGCCGGCAAGTACTACGGCGGAAGCGCTTGGGATAATCAGGCGATGTTTGATTTCACAGGCAAGCCTCTGGAATCCCTTAAGACCTTCGCGCTGGTATGGACCGGCAACGAGGTAACGCCTGTTCCCGACGCTATCAAGGACAGCGAGCTCATCGTCAAGCTGGGCGAGAAGGTAGAGCTCCCCGCAAAGGTGAACGCCATCTACACCGACGGCTCCGAGAAGGAGATAGACGTTGAGTGGGAGGCAGCAGATTTGGACGCTATGAGCGCTGGCGAGCCTAAGGTATACACCGTAAAGGGCGTGGCTGACGGAATGGACACCGTATGCCGCATTTCTATGGTGGACGCCAACTACGTTGAGAACTACTCCTTCGAGGACGATGACCGTTCCATGTGGAACCTGGTCAACATCGACGACAAGACCACAGAGCTCACCTTCCAGCAAAAACAGATGGACGCTGTTACCGGCGAATACTCCGTTCACTTCTGGGGTGAGAACGGCACCTCCTTTGACCTCTCCCAGAAGATAGCAAGCATACCCGCAGGAAAGTACAGCCTGATGGCCTCCGTACAGGGCGGCTTTGAGACCGCAGACGAAACTCAGGACATCTACATCTACTGCACCGTAAACGGCAAGGAATACAAGGCCGAGGGCAATATCTCCGGCTGGGTGAACTGGAACACTCCGAAGATACCTCTTATAGAGATAGCAGAGGGCGATGAAGTAATAGTCGGCATACACGTTGAAGCAGGCGTTCAGTCCTGGGGAACAGTTGACGACTTCCTGCTCAACCCCGTAAAGGAGGAGGGCTCCTCCGGCAGCGGAGAGCAGACGCCCTCCGGCGGCGAGACCGCTCCCAGCGGAGCCTCAAAGCTTGAAAATGGCGACTTCGAGAGCTCCGACACCTCTATGTGGAAGTTCGAGAACATTGACAACAAGACCACACAGATAGATTTCCAGGAGAAAGCAGACGATGCACACTCCGGCAGCTTCTCACTCCACTTCTGGGGTGAGAACGGAACACAGTTCAGGGCATTTCAGGAGCTGACCCCCGCGGCCGGAAAGTACGACCTTTCCGCTTTCGTTCAGGGCGGCTTTGATACCGACGACAAGAGCCAGAACGTTTATGTTTACTGCAAGGTAAACGGCAAGGAATACAAGGGCTCCGTTTCGCTGGACGGCTGGGCTGTATGGAACGAGGGCACCGTTAAGGGCATTGATGTTCCCGCAGGAGCCTCCGTCGAGGTAGGCATCTACGTTGAGGCAGGCGTTAGATCCTGGGGCTCTGCCGACGATTTCACTTTCGCACCCGCAGCATAATAAAGGAGGATAACGGCTTGGAAGAAAAGTTCATTCTAAACCTCATTCACCGCCCCGAGCTGGCACCCGAGTACGCCGAGACGGTAATGGGTCACGGAAAAAAGAAGGATATCTCCCGCTCCGACCTAAGGGACGAATCGCTGGACATTTTCATTTTCCAGCAGGAGACAGCTCACAAAAACGGGCTTAATACAACCATTGAGATGACCTACGCTTCGCTCTTCTCCGACGAGGCGGTAAGGCTTGCAAAGGAGCACCACGAGAAGTACGGCGATGAAATAGGCCTCTCGCTGCTGGGTCTCCCCTGCAAGGAGTTCAGGGAGAAATACAAGACCAAGGATTTCTGCATCTGGATGTTCTCCAGTGAGGACAAAAGAGCCATAGTTGACGATGTGTTCGGGAAGTTCTACGAGCGCTTCGGCTTCTACCCAGCCTCCACCGGCTCCTACTATATGGACGCGGAGCTGACCAACTACATCAAGGAAAAGTACCCCTCGGTAGTGTGTGCGGTAGCCACCTGCTGGGAGGAGGGGCCCAAGGCCTACCACACCTGCAACAACAGCTGGTATACCCTTATGGACGGCGGCCCGTGGGCTCCGTGGATACCCTCCAAGCAGAACACCCACGCTCCCGCAGCCAATGAGGCGGAGGACAGCGGCATAGTTGCTATCCCTCACCTGTCGAGAGACCTGCTGGCCTGCTACGACGGTAACGGCTCCAACTTCGGCACTCACCCCCAGAACGTGCTGCGTGGAATGATATACAAGGACGGCGAGTACCCCTACCTGTTCAATCTCATCGACCAGTACAGGCACCTTGCAAAATACAACGACGGCATTGCCTACAATATGATGTTCGTAGGCCCCGGTTGGCTCAACAAGCTAGGCAGATGGGAGAGCCCCTACGAGCTGCTGGCAAAGAGCTATGAGGATGGCCTTGCATATTACGGTCAGCTTAAGAAAGAGGGCAAGCTCCTTGATATGACTATGGAGGAGTTTGCACACTTCTACCGCGAGAACAAGCACTACGAGCAGCCGGAATGTGCACTGTGGAAGGATATCCTCTACGGCAGCAAAAAGCAGGTATTCTGGTACTGCGACCCGTATATGAGAGCGGGTATAGACATGAATCAGGGCGGTGCGCTGTTCGACCTTCGCCCCTACGTTTCCAAGCTGGACTGGAAGTTCGGCATCGGCACCAAGAGGATACAGGACGTTTCCTACCCCTTCCTCATTCAGATGAACTACCGCGCCGGCTACTTCACTCACTACGCAGGTGAGGGAACAATCCGCAGCTGCAAGATAAGCTGGAAGGGTCAGGAGACTGATATGTGCCTTTGTAGGACGAAGGCTCACTTCTCGCAGGAGGGCAACAAGCGTATCCTAACCCTTGACCCGGTGGACATAGTATTTGACGGAATTTCCGCTAAGATACAGACAGTCATCACCTTTGAGGAGGGCTCCTCCCGCATCGACTACAGGCGCGAGATACTGGAAATATCCGACGAGAACGAGAAGCTGGACATCACTGAATACATCACTGCCTGCTACGGCACCACAGAGTACCCCGAGGATATGACCGAGGTTGTTCTCACCGCCGCGGGCAGCGAGGGCAGCAAGACCATAAACTACGCCTACAAGGACAGAACAGAGGAGGTTGCCTCCGCCAAGGAGCTGACCGCCGTTATCCCACCCATCGAGACCAAGGTAAGCTTTGGCGCAAAGGAGGACGCGGTAGGGTACGTTCACGAGGGCTACGCCTTCTCACCGATGTTCACGCTGGGCGTAAAGAAATCTCTCGGGAAAGGAGATGTGCTGAACACATGGCTCAGTCTGCAAAAGGAAAGCTGAATTTCAGATGCCCCTCCTGCTTTATGAGGGATATAGACATTGATATGTTCTACGACAAGGACCTGAAGGAATACTACTGCATCAGGTGCTGCTATCACGGCAGCGAGGCAGACGTTCTCGAAAAGAACGAGATGGCCCGCTTCCGCTACAGGGATATGCTTAAGCGCATCACGGTAGAAGATTATGACGACTGATATCATCATCGGTGCTGACATCTCCACTCTTCCGGAGGTTGAAGCGCAGGGCGGTAAATTCTACGTTGACGGCAAAGAGGTACTGCTGGACGACGCACTGATAAGCAGCGGCGTCACCTCCGCGAGGCTAAGGGTCTGGAACGACCCCTACGACCGGGACGGCAACGACTACGGCGGCGGCACCTGCGACACCGAAAAGATGCTCCGGCTGGCTAAGCGCATCAAGGAAAAGGGCATGAGCCTTCTGCTGGACTTTCACTACAGCGATTTCTGGTGCGACCCTGCAAGGCAGGGCATACCGAAGGCGTGGAGGGGCATGAGCCTTGATGAGATGTGCACTGCCCTGCACGACTTCACCGCTGACACGCTGAAATATTTTATCAGTCATGGTGCGGCACCGGAATATGTTCAGGTGGGCAACGAGATCACAAACGGTATGCTTTGGGACATAGCAAAGCTGGACAGAAGCTCGAAGGAGGCCTTTGATGAAAGCTTTGAGCGTCTCGGGCGGCTAATAGCCGCCGGGACACAGGCAGTCCGGGAGGTCTCAGACGCTAAGATAATCATACATCTGGAGCAGAGCGGAAAGAACGCCCTCTGGCGGGAATGGTTCGACGCGGCTACAGGCCGCGGGATGGACTGCGACATCATCGGAGCCTCCTACTACCCGCTGTGGCATGGAACGCTCAGTCAGATGAGAGCAAACTTCGACGATATGATATCCCGCTACAACAAGGACATTATGATAGTCGAGACAGCATATCCCTTCACCACCGTCCACCACGACCCCGAGGCAAGAAAGCTGATGATAGGTGAGGACTTCACTCTGGAGGACGGCTCAAAGCCCCGATGGAGCTTCACCAAGGAGGGTCAGCTGCAATTCCTGTCAGACCTCTATGAGGAATGTAAAAAGGTCAAGGACGGCAGGTTAAGAGCGATATACTACTGGGAGCCCGGCTGGCTGCCTACAAAGGAGTCCACCTGGGCGACGAAGGAAGCCCTCCGCGACATAGGCGAGGAGGACAAGGGTACCGGTAATGAATGGGCAAACGAATGCCTGTTTGATTACGGCGGGAACGCAAATCCCGCACTATATACGTTCGGAAAACATTAATTTTTAAACAGGAGGAATTATTATGAAACTCAAGAAACTTCTCTCGGCAGTGCTGTCGGTAGCTATGCTCTCGTCGATAGCACTCACTGGCTGCGGCTCGACCGATGACAGCTCCACAGCTGACGGCGGCAGCACCAACAACTCCACCGCTGACGGCGGCAACACCGAAAGCAAGTCCGGCGGCGACGCAAAGCCCTCCGGCGATGCTAAGTCCATCACAGTATGGGCTCCCGAGGAGATCTCCGCTCTGACACAGGAGAAGATCGACGCTTGGCTGCCTACCTCTGACTGGGCAGGACAGTACACCGTAACCGTTTCGGCTATGGGTGAGGGCGACGCTGCTACTCAGATGCTCACCGACGTTGAGGCCGGCGCAGACGTATTCGGTTTCGCTCAGGACCAGCTGGCAAGACTCGTTGCAGCCGGCGCACTTTCCGCTCCCGGCGGCATCTTCCTTGACGATGTAAACAACAATAACGACGTAGGCTCCATCAACGCCGCTACTCTGGACAACAAGGTATATGCTTATCCCGAGACCTCGGACAACGGTTTCTTCCTCTACTATGACAAGTCTGTCGTTACCGATCCTTCCACTCTGGACGGCATCCTCAAGCAGTGCTCCGACGCTGGCAAGAAGTTCTATATGGATATCCAGTCCGGCTGGTACGATGTTGCATTCTTCTTCGCTACCGGTGCTCAGTGCTACTATGAGTACGATACCGAGGGCAATGTTACCGGCGCAGTTTGCGACTACAACAGCGACAAGGGTATCAAAGCTATGAAGGCTATGGTAGCTATGGCAGGGAACTCCGGATTCGCCCAGTCCACCGGCTCTGATGCAGCTCTGTTCGATCCCAATGGCGGCACCGCAGGCGCTATCGTTTCCGGTACCTGGGACAGCGCTACCGTTAAGGAGCTCCTTGGCGACAACTTCGGCGCAGCTAAACTCCCCACCTTCAATGTTGACGGCACCGACTATCAGATGAGCGGCTTCGGCGGCTTCAAGCTCGTAGGCGTTAAGCCTCAGACCGACTCCGACAAGCTTACCTTCTGCCACGCTCTGGCTGACTTCATCACCGGCGAGGAGATGCAGATGGCTCGTTACGAGGCTAACGGCTGGGGTCCCTCCAACAAGAACGCTCAGGCTTCCGACGCTGTAAAGGCTGATGAGGCTCTCTCCGCTCTGGCTGAGCAGCTGGCATTCTGCCCCGGACAGGGTCAGTACCCCAACGCTTACTGGGATCTGACCGAAGCCTTCGGTACAGACATCAACAGCGGCAAGTATGCAAGCGCTTCCGACGCTGACCTCACTGCTGCTCTTGCAGATCTCGAGGCTGCTATCAAGGACGCTAAGTAATTTTTGAAATAATCGCCTTAATAAATTTCCGAACCGATACACTAAGCGCTGACGGCAGGCACCTGCCTGCCGTTATGCCGCTTGAAGAGCGCATATCCTGTGTGTACGTTCTTTAAACGGCATAAATAAGCTTGAAAGGATTGATAAATCTATGAAACAGATGACAGAGCTAGATTACCTCGGTCTGCCCCCTGCGAAAAAAAAGCTTTACAGCATAGGCAGATTTTTCGCGGCAATTCCGGGGTGGCTTCTGAACCTGCTCAAAAAAATCCCGCAGGGATTTAAAAAATTCTTCTGCGGCATTGGCAGGTTCTTCAAGGGCATCGGCACGATCTTCAAGGAAGGCGACTTCAAGACGAGGCTCTCATTCATAATTATGGGCTTCGGCCAGTTCTTCCGCAGACAGATAGGACGGGGCATCATCTTCCTGTTTATGGAGGCTGTGTTCATCTACTATATGGTCTGCTTCGGCTTCGGGTATCTTAAGGATATGGGCACCCTCGGCACAGAGGCTGTCACCAAGACGCTGAACAAGTACGGCCTCGAGGTGCTGACCTACAAGGACAACAGCCTGAAAATACTTCTCTACGGCGTGCTCACCATATTCATCATCATAGGCTTTATCTGGACCTGGGTGATAAATATCCGCCAGAACGCGCTGGCACAGAAACTCATCGAGGAGGGCGTCAGACCCAAGAGCTTCAAGCAGGACGTCAAGTCCCTGGGTGACGAGCAGTACTACAAGACCCTGCTGGCAGTTCCCCTACTGGGAATAGTCATCTTTACGGTGATACCCATCTTCTTTATGATACTTATCGCCTTCACCAACTATGACTACTCTCACCTGCCTCCCGAAAAGCTCTTCGGCTGGGTAGGCTTCGAGAACTTCAGGACTATGCTGGCAACCGATGTTTCCGGCTCCTCTAAGTTCTCCTTCACCTTCAGAGAAATACTTATATGGACTATGATCTGGGCGCTGGTAGCTACCTTCTCCAACTACTTCCTAGGAATGTTTATCGCTATCTGCATCAACAAGAAGGGAATTAAGTTCAAGAAGGTATTCAGAACTATCCTTGTAATGACCATCGCCGTTCCGCAGTTCGTATCTCTGCTGCTGGTATCAAAGATGTTCGCAGACGAGGGTATCGTCAACTCGATACTGCAAAAGCTATCCATCATTTCGGATAAGATAGGGTTTATGACAACACCGACGCTGGCAAAGATAATGGTGCTGGTCATCAACCTGTGGGTGGGCATACCCTATCTTATGCTCATAACCACCGGCGTTCTGATGAACATTCCTGCCGACCTCTACGAGAGCGCAAAGATCGACGGCGCCTCCGGCATCAAGCAGTTCACCAAAATCACTCTGCCGTATATGCTCTTCGTCACAGGCCCCTACCTGCTGACCAGCTTTACCGCAAACATCAACAACTTCAACGTTATCTACCTGCTCACAGCAGGAGCTCCGAAAACTATGGCATATGAGGGCGGCGCCGGTCAGACTGACCTGCTCATCACCTGGCTCTACACCCTGACCATGACCAACAACGATTACAAGATGGCAGCCGTTATCGGTATCCTGGTATTCCTTGTAGTCGCCGTCATCTCGCTGATAGTTTACAACCTGTCTCCTGCGATGAAGAATGAGGAGGATTTCCAATGAGTGCTGAAAATAAAAAGACCAAATTCAAGAGCAAATCGCGCCGCGAGCGGGTCTCCCGCATTATCATCTATGTATTCCTGACGCTGCTTTGCCTGATATGGATGATACCCTTCTTCTACCTGATTTTCCAGGCCTTCCGCGGAGAGTCAAAGTCGATGGTGACCTATGTGTTCCCCAAGGAATGGTCGCTCAACAACTTCAAGATATTGTTCAATGACACCAACTTTCTGAGCTGGTACAAGAACACCCTGATAATCGCACTGTTCAACGCTGTGCTGCAGACGGTCATCGTTCTGAGCGTAGCCTACGCACTTTCGAGAATGAGGTTCAAGGGCAGAAAGCTTTTGATGAACTTCATGCTCATACTGGGAATGTTCCCCGGCTTCCTTTCGATGATAGCTACCTACTTCATTTTAAAGCTCATCGGACTGACCAGCGAGAATGCCGTTCCCGGACTTATCCTCATCTATGCGGCAAGCTCCGGCATGGGCTACTACATCGCCAAGGGCTTCTTCGACACTATCCCCAAGTCGCTGGACGAGGCCGCCCGCATCGACGGCGCCTCCAGAAGCAGAGTTTTCTTCAGGATAATAATGCCTATGGCTAAGCCTATCATCATATACACTATTATGATGGCTTTCATCGCTCCCTGGGGAGACTTCATGTACGCATCCCTCATCTCCTTCGGTCACGAGGAGGCCTACAACGTTGCGGTGGGTCTTTACAAATGGCTTGACAAGGAGCACATCAACAACTACTTCACCGTATTCTGCGCGGGCGGTCTGTTCGTATCCGTTCCCGTTACCGTGCTGTTTATGGCGCTGCAGAGATACTATGTCGAGGGAGTTACAGGCGGAGCCGTCAAGGGTTGACAAACACATAGAAATTATATAAAATTTGCATAGCGGAGGAATACATTATGGCTGAGGTTAAGCTTAAGAATGTAAAGAAACAGTATGAAAACGGCTTCGTTGCCGTACACGATTTCAATCTTGAAATAAAGGACGAGGAATTCATCGTGCTGGTAGGGCCTTCCGGCTGCGGCAAATCCACCACCCTGCGTATGATAGCAGGTCTGGAGGATATCACCGGCGGCGAGATCTCCATAGGCGAAAATGTGGTAAACGATATGGAACCCAAGGACAGGGATATCGCAATGGTATTCCAGAACTACGCCCTCTATCCCCATATGAGCGTTTACGAGAACATCGCCTTCGGTCTGAGGCTGCGCAAGGTGCCCAGCAAGGAGATACACCAGAAGGTGCTGGACGCTGCGGAGATACTGGGCATTACCGACCTACTGGGACGCAAGCCCAAGCAGCTCTCCGGAGGTCAGCGTCAGCGTGTGGCAATCGGGCGCGCCATCGTGCGTGTGCCTAAGGTGTTCCTGATGGACGAGCCGCTCTCCAACCTGGACGCAAAGCTCCGCAACCAGATGAGAGCCGAGATAATCCTGCTGCGTGAGAAGATAAGGACCACCTTTATCTACGTTACTCACGACCAGACAGAGGCTATGACTCTGGGCGACCGCATCGTAATTATGAAGGATGGCTATGTAATGCAGGTCGGCACTCCGCAGGAACTGTTCAACCACCCGGCGAACCTCTTTGTTGCAGGCTTTATCGGAACTCCCCAGATGAACTTCTTCGAAGCCCGTCTTGACGAGGAGGACGGCAGCTACACCGCAGATATCGAGGGCTACAAGGTAAAGGTGCCCCAGTACATCTGCGACGAGCTGAACAAGCTGGAGACCGTTCCCACCAGAGTACAGCTGGGCGCAAGACCTGAGAACCTTATCCTCGACCCCACCGGTGAGAACGGCATCAAGGCTACTATCAGAGTAACCGAAATGATGGGCAGCGAGATACATATCCATGCCGACTGTGCTGACGGCAAGAGCGTTATCCTCAAGGTGCAAATAGCAGACCTCTCCGATGAGGAGCAGATCCAACTGCTGGCTAAGAAGGACATCTCCTTCACCATCAGAGAGCGCACCATAAACCTCTTCTCCAACACCGACGGCAGAAATCTGGCCGTGCCCGATGCAGTTCCCGTTCCGCAGGAGAAGAACAAGCTGGTCTATGACGGCAGTGAGGACGCAGATAACAAGAAGAAAAGAAATGATCAATAGATCGGAATGATGTCTGATGAACACAAAAGCTAATCAGAAAAAGCCTCAGCTGGAGGATATCGCCGCCGCTCTGGGACTATCAAAGTCCACAGTGTCGCGGGCGATCTCCGGCAAGGGCAGGATAAGGGCAGAGACCCGCGAGCGCGTCTTTGAGTGTATCAAGGAGCTCAACTACCGCCCGAATATGATAGCGAAAAGTCTCTCGGAGCAGAAAACCTACAATATAGGCGTTGTGCTGCCTATGGACAGCAGCGAGGCGGAGGCTCCTTTCTTCCAGACCTGCCTGACAGGTATCGCAAAGCAGTGTGCCAGCAGCGATTATAATGCCCTCATCATCGGCACCGAGCGAGACGATTTGGCACAGCTCACAAATGTCATCGAAAACCGGAAGGTGGACGGCGTTATCGTCACCCGACCCACCGCTGACGGCAGCATTGAGCAGCTGCTGGACAGCCGCGAGATGCCTTTTGTTGTCATTGGCAGGAGCGTTCACGAAAACAGCGTAGTCGTGGACACCGACCACATCAATGGCTGTCGGGATCTGACCTCCTACCTGCTGATGAACAACCCGCCGGAGCGGCTGGGGCTTATACTGGGCAGTACGGAATACACCGTCAACAAGAGCCGCTACACCGGCTTTATGACTGCCCTGCTGGACAAGGGCGCCCACGCTAACAACAGGATAGTTTTCACCGGCATAGACAGCGAGCTCAAGCTCTCCAAGGCGGTGTCGATACTCACTGAGGAGGCCGACTGCATCGTATGCGGCGACGATATGCTCTGTATGTCGCTGCTGGCAAGGCTCTCCGAGCTGGGCAAGAGCGTTCCGCAGGATATAAGGGTCGCCTCCTTCTACGACAGCGTATTTTTAAGCAGGTACACCACCCCCATAACCTCGCTGATATTCAGCGCCGCAGAGGTGGGAGCCGCCGCATCGTCACAGCTTCTGAAGATACTGAACGGTGAGGCAAGCGACGAGAACGTTATGCTGGGCTATGAGATACTTATCCGGCGCTCGACAATGTAGATACATTAGCTTTATGGGCTGCGCTTCGGGGTTTCCCGGGGCGCAGTTGTTTGTTTTGCACAAATAAAGGTCTGGCAAATTGTGTTATTAGGCTATTGTAAAAAAACAAAAAATCTGGTATAATAATATTATGATGTTGCGCAACCGATTGCGCATTTATTAAAGTTTTGGGAGGAAATAATATGAAATGCAGGATCATCAAGTCTGTCGTATCGGGAACAGTTACGGCAGTACTGGCTCTTACGACAGCTATCTCTGCAAGCGCTGCTGACGTTAGCGTTGCAAACAATCTCTTTGAGAATGATGTCTGGTCAGGCGAGACCAGCTGGACCATCAACTGCGAATGGGCAGCAAATGAAAAAATAGAAACCCAGACCTATGACGAGTGGGCAGGAACTCCCTCCTCCGGTTCTACAAAGGGACTGAATTTCTATTCCGAGGGCGGCAGCAAGGCCTCTGCTACACAGACCGTTACTGTCCCCGCGGGCGAGTACACCGTTACTGTCCTCTTTATGGGCAACAACTCCACTGTAAGCGCCAGCGTGGGCTCAACGAAGTCCGATGCAGGCTCTACCACCAGCTGGGGCGACTGGCAGTCCATCTCCTTTGATGTCACTGGCACCGGCGCCTCCGAAGAGATTGCTATAAATATTGATATGGCTGCCGGCGGCGACGCTATGGTAGACAGCATCATCTTCAAGGAAAAATCCTCTTCAAGTGATACCGGCTCTGATACAGATACCGGAAGCACTGATACTGGCAGCACAGACACCGGAAGCTCAGATACAGGAAGCTCCGACACAGGCAGCAGTACTGATACCGATGATAAGACTAATACCGACAGCAACACCGAGTCCGGGCAGCAGCAGGAGACACCCTCCGAGCAGCCTGCTTCACAGGGCGTCAGCGGACAGATCGTCAACGGCGATTTCGAGACCGTAAGCGACACCGAGCTCGTAGGCTGGGAGGTAGCCTGGGACGATGAAAAGCTCTCCCTCTGGTATGCAAACGACACTGATAAGGGTGCCAGAAGCAACACCTCCAACAACTACCTGAACATCTGGACAAAGGCTGCTGTTCCGCTTTCCGTTAAGCAGACCGTTCACCTCGTTCCCGGTAAATACAAAGTAACCTTTAATCTGGACGCCAACGAAGGCGTTGACACAAAGGTACAGCTGAAGGTCGGCAACCTCACCACCTACACCCTCCCTAAGGGCGAGGGCTGGGAAAAGTGGACCCCCTGCACTACCGATGTGTTCACCGTTACCGAAGAGGGCGATTATGAGATCTCTTTCGTAGGCGACGTTCCGGCAGAGACCTGGCTGGCTCTTGACAATGTCAAGCTGGCAAACGCTGACGACTCGACTCCCTCAAAGACCGGTGCCGCAGAGAACACCGCTGCCGCAGCTGCACTCCTTGCAGCTGCTTCCGTAGGCATCGCTCTGAGCAAGAAAAATAAGAAGCAATAACGGAAACGCAGACGCGTGAATGTGCGTACTATACATTTGATTTTTTAAGGCACCTTTGTCGGGTATCCGTCGGGGGTGCCTTTTTGCGCGCCTGCTCAAATTATATTGAATAATGAGGGATCCGCTAGCGCGGATATTATCTGCGCTTACGTACAAAAAGAAAAGCGCCCCAAAGGGGCGCTTAAATCCATCGGCGAAGCCGATACCTTTATTATTCATTATTCACTATTCGTTATTCATTATTCATTTAGCGGCGGCACACACGAGATGATAACAAACAGCAATCCTTTCCCGCCGCGCTCGCCTCGATGGCGATTCATATCAAATTATCAGCTGACCGCGGTGGGCCTGTCTCCCTCGAAGAAGTCGCCGTAGGCGTAGCCCTTGATGCCGTTGTACTCAACATATATCCAGTTGTAGTTGGTTATGGAAAATGCTGTTACCTCTGCGGCCGCAGGGATAGTAGTGTAAATCTTGGATTCAGAGGTGGAGTTGGGTGCGCTGCGCAGATAAACAGCACTCTTGACCTTCATATGGGTCGCACCGCTTGCAAGCAGCTCCTCCTGCTGGTTCTGCTTTTTCTCCTCATAGGGGTCGTAATTGGCGTCCCGGGTGGTAGTAGCCTTAGTGGTGGTAGCTGAGGTGGTGGTCATCATTATAGTGGTGACATTGGGCGGAGCCGTCAGCCTTCCGGTTATCTTCTCATCGGAGGCATTGGAAACGAACAGGCTCTTCGCAAACAGCATAGTAACGATGATGACCAGCAATGCTGTTAGCATCAGGGCTACCATACCCTTGATAAAGGTCAGCCAGTCCTTTCTGGCAGCGCCTTCTTTGTCCGGCATTTCTGCGGCACGCTCTTGCGGTTTCTTGCTCATTTTGTTCTCCTTTCGGGAATAATAGTATCTATAACAGTAAAATATTCCGACATACATATATATTATACTACATCATTTGTGCTCTGTCAATGAAAAATCGGTTACATCTGCTCCTTTCTTGTCAAAGCTCGGTATTTTCAGTCGAAAAGCATAATTAGTTCTTGATTTGTTAATACCGGTGTGCTATACTGTATTAGTATGCGTGCAGTGAGTATCAATATGCACGCATCGAAGGAGAGATAAATGTGTCACAAAGCTCCCGCCGCGAGTTTTTCGGCGGCTTCAAGGACAGCATTCCCATAGCGCTGGGATATCTTTCGGTATCCTTCGGCTTCGGAATAATGGCTGTCTCAAACGGGCTGTCGGTATTCGCAGCCGTACTTATTTCAATGACTAACCTCACCTCTGCGGGACAGGTAGCAGGGCTTACCGTCATCGCCTCCGGCGGAGGGTTGATAGAGATGGCTGTGGCGCAGCTGGTCATCAATCTGCGCTATTCGCTGATGAGCCTTTCCCTTTCACAAAAGCTGGACGGGAAATTCACCTGGCTCTCCCGGCTGGCGATTTCCTTCGGCATCACCGATGAGATATTTGCCGTAGCGTCCGGACGAAGCAAGGAGGTCTCCAAGCAGTATATGGCAGGTCTCATATCCCTGCCTTGGGTAGGCTGGGCTCTGGGAACGCTCCTGGGAGCCGCCGCCGGAGAGATACTCCCCGAAAAGCTCAAGCTGGCGCTGGGAATAGCCATCTACGGAATGTTCGTTGCCATATTCGTCCCCGCGGCGAGAAAGGCTGTGGGCGTGCTGATAGTAGTCATTGTCGCGGTGGCGGCAAGCTGCTGTATAAGGTATATCCCTATATTCAGCGGGATATCCGAGGGCTTCTCCATAATCATCTGCACAGTGCTGGCGGCAGTCATTGGTGCTGTATTCTTCCCGGTAAAGCAGGAAGGGGGCAGTGACGAATGACAGTAAAAATACTCATTTACATCATCGTTATGGCTGTGGTCACCTATCTGGTGAGAATGCTGCCGATGATGGTATTCCGCAGAAAGATAAAGTCCCGCTTTTTGCAGAGCTTTCTCTACTACGTCCCCTACGCAGTGCTGGGAGCTATGACTATCCCGGCGGTGTTCTATGCCACCGGAGATGTGCTCTCGGCATCCATTGGGCTGGCGGTGGCGTTCCTGCTGGCATTCTTCGGGCAGTCGCTGATAGTGGTAGCGCTGGCGGCAAGCTCGGCGGCGTTTCTGACAATGCTATTTATCTGAAAAATACAAAACAGGTGCTTCCCTGCCAATGCAGAGAAGCACCTGTTGTATGCCGGAGCTTATCTCCGGCTTTTTTTCTTTTTCAGCCTCTCCGATTCCACCACAAGGATATCTCCCTCATTGACGGTAACGCCCTCGGCGGCGATAATCGTGAGCTCGCCCCTGATGATGACGAAAACCCGCAAGCCATAGCTGCGGCTTATCTCTCCCACGCTCTGCCCGATGAAGCCGCTCTGCTCATCGGCAAGCACCTCTCCGATGTGAGCGATGTCCTTGTACTCGCTGTCGGAATGTTCGTTGCGCTTGTACTGCTCAACAAAGCCGGCGCTGATGATACCGGTGGGGATAGCCACTACTCCTACTCCCAAAAATGCGGTGAATATCGCCATTATCTTGCCAACCACCGTTATGGGGTAGATATCGCCGTAGCCTACGGTCATCAGGGTGGAGATGCTCCACCAGATTCCGGAAAATGCGTTCTCGAAGGCCTCCGGCTGGGCGTTGTGCTCGGCGGAGTACATTCCTATGGAGGATGCCAGCATCAGTATCAGTATGATGAACACCGAGGAGATTATCTGGTTGCGCTTGTCCTTTAATACGGCGGTGATGACGTTGAAGGAGTCATACTGAGCGTTGATTTTGAAGAGCCTGAATATCCTCACCACCCGCAGCATCCTGAACACGATAAAGCCCGAGAGGAAGTAGAAGGGCAGGATAGTCAGCAGGTCGATGATGCCGTCATAGGAGAACAGGAACCGAAACCGCGAGCCCACCCTTCCGCTGTCGGGATAAAGCAGGTCGGCAGTCCAAAGCCTCAGGATATATTCCACGCAGAACACTGCCACCGTCACCAGCTCGATTATCTCGAAAAAGGGTCTGGCGGGGGAAAGGGTCTCGAAGGTCTCTAGGGTCATTGCGGTGATATTGAGAATGATGACCACCGAGATGAAAATATCGAATACCCGGCTGGGCAGGTCGCCCTTATAGCCTATCTGTATGATATCAAATATACGTTTTTTCATTTTCTCACCGTCTAACTGGCTTGTTACCACTCAATCGTCGAAACGTCCGCCGGATGCTCGTTGAGGCGAACACTCTCTACCCTGCTATTCTTCACTGTGATGACCCTGTCCGCCATAGGCGCTATGGCGGAGTTGTGAGTGATGACTACCACCGTCATTCCGTTCTGCCGGCAGGTGTCCTGAAGGAGCTTTAAAATCGTCTTGCCTGTGTTGTAGTCCAGCGCTCCCGTAGGCTCGTCACAGAGCAGCAGCTTCGGGTTCTTCGCCAACGCTCTTGCGATGGATACCCTCTGCTGCTCGCCGCCGGAGAGCTGCGAGGGAAAGTTGTTTATCCTGTCACCCAGTCCCACGCTTTCCAGCACCTTTACCGGGTCGGCAGCGTCCTTGGTTATCTGTGCTGCCAGCTCAACATTCTCCTTGGCGGTGAGGTTCCCCACCAGATTGTAGAACTGGAACACAAAGCCGATGTCATATCTGCGGTAGGCGGTCAGCTGCTTTTTGGTGTATGCGGCGATGTCCTGACCGTCCACGATCATCTCGCCCTCGTCGCAGGTGTCCATGCCTCCCAGCATATTGAGGATAGTGGTCTTGCCGGCGCCGGAGGCCCCGACTATCACCACGAACTCCCCCTTTTCTATCTCGAAGTCAACGCCGTTGCTGGCGCTAATTGTGACCTCTCCCATAACGTATCTCTTATGTACGTTGCGAAACTGCACGAAAGGCATTGCCGCACCTCCTTAGTCAACGTCGGTTATCTCGATCCAGTATGCCTGTATCTTGTTGAGGCTGCTCCACAGGTCGCCTGCCTCCTGCTGGAGAGTCTTGAAGTCAAGGGAAAAATGCTCTCTCTCCTTGGTGTTGCGGTCAAATAATATGCCGGTGAAATGTATGTCCTCTCCCGGCGAGAGAATCTTTGCACCCTCGGGAGCGTCCTCATTTGCCTTGGAGTAATAGCGGCGCATCTGCACGAAGCGGTCCTCAAGCTCTGTGGGCACCACTATGGCAATGCAGTTTCCGGAGATATTCACAAAGTAGACCGGGTCGGTGGAGGGGTCGCCGTTGCGGTAAAATCTGGCGTAGATGCGGTCTATCGTTCCGGTGACATAATCCCCGCTGACGACGTTGTCGAGAGTTTTAAGCTCGTAGGAGGATAACCTCCTGTCCCAGCCTGTCACCGGCACCACCAACACCTGAACGGCTATGAGAGCCGCCGCTCCCACTGCCCAAAGGGCATAACGCTTCTTATCATATACCCGCTTGACAGCCTTTGCTATGCGCCCGCTGTCCTCCTCGGCGGAGCGCTTGCGTTCCAGCTTGCGCTGCTGCTTATCCGAGAGCTTCTTCCCGGAGGAGGTGTCGTCAGAGAGGAACTTGGGATAGCCCTTGCGCTTTTTGAGCTCCTTGATGTCCTCGAGCCTGCCGAACCTGATAAGGTGCAGCAGCAGAGACACTCCCAGCAGTACATATATAAATATGCTGTGCACGCCGATGATGCTCATCACTATTTCCGCCGCGCAGGCGGCTGTGCCGATGATGTTTACCGTCAGCCCAAAGCTTATTGCCGGCAGCATAAGCTTCACCGCCCAAACGGACATCATAGCGTAGTAAAGCCCCTCGGATGCGGGCCTCATAAAAATGATATACTCGAGAATGAACAAATCCAGCAGCCAATGCAGCAGTATTCCCAGATAATCGTTTATGACTATCCGGCGCAGCTTGCGGTTTTCCTCGGTTCTGTTTGCCTTTGCCATAGGTCGCTCCCTTCGGTGTTATCCCTTTGCGATATACCAGCTCCTGCCGGAGTGGACGTCTGCGGTCATTGGAACTGCCAGCGAAACAGCGTTCTCCATTTCCTCCTTTAGCAGTGCGCTTACCCTTTCAGCCAGCTCCTCCCTGCACTCGATGATGAGCTCATCGTGCACCTGAAGGATAAGCCTTGCGTCCAATTTTTCGGACTGTAATCTCTTATAGACCGCCACCATCGCCTTTTTGATGATGTCAGCAGCGGCACCCTGAATGGGTGCATTCATCGCGGCACGCTTGCCGAAGGCCTGCATTACTTTATTTGAGGCGTGAAGCTCCGGGATATTTCTGCGGCGTCCGAATATAGTGGTAACATAGCCATTTTTAATGCCGTCCTCTACCGTTCTGTCCATAAATTCGGACACTTTCGGAAAGTTGCTCAGGTAGTTGCTGATATACTGTTTAGCCTCCGCCACCGAAACTCCGATATCCTTTGAAAGTGAGAAGGCCCCTATGCCGTAGATAATACCGAAGTTGACGGCTTTTGCGGCGGAACGCATCTCCGGGGTAACAAAGTCCTCCGGCAGGTCAAACACCTGCGCCGCAGTGGAGAGGTGGATATCCCTGCCATCCTTGAAGGCGGCCTGCATATTTTCATCCCCGCAGACAGACGCGAGAACCCGAAGCTCTATCTGGCTGTAGTCGGCGTCCACAAGAGTGTAGCCATCCTCGGCAATAAAAAACTTTCTCATATTTCTTCCCAGCTCCTTGCGGACTGGGATATTCTGCATATTAGGCTCGGCGGAGGAAATGCGCCCGGTGCGGGTCTCGGTCTGCTTGAAGACGCTGTGAACCCTGCCGTCCTCCCTTATCTCTTTGAGCAGCCCCTCAACATATGTGGATTGCAGCTTGGTGAGGGTGCGGTATTCCAGTATCAGCGGGACGATGGGGTGCTTGTCCGCGAGAGCCTCCAGCACCTCGGCGTTGGTGGAGTAGCCGGTCTTGGTTTTCTTGCCGCCCTTGAGCCCCAGCTCCTCAAAGAGGATAACTCCCAGCTGCTTGGGTGAAAGAATATTAAACTCCTTTCCGGCATAGGTACAGATCTGGTCGTGGAGGGCTTTGATGTCCCCCTCCAGGCCCTTACCGAAGTCCTTAATGCCCTGAGCATCCGCCCTGACGCCCCAGACCTCCATCGAGGCCAGCACCTCGCACAGCGGCAGCTCTATCTCGTTGTAAAGTGAGAGCATTTCGGTAGCCTCAAGCTGTGAGGACAGACAGCTGCAAAGCGCCGGAAGTGTGGCGACATCGGCGTGCTCACCCATATCTGAGCGATAGGTTACCTTGTAGGTCAGCGCAAGGCTCTCGACGGTATATTCGCTGGTCTGGGAATTGAGCAGATAGCCCGCCAAATCGCAAGCAAATATAAGCCCGTTAAGATGACCTCCCGCCAGCATTGCCGCCTTGTGTGCAGCCTTCGCCTCAAAGCATTTCTTAACGCCAGATGTATTAAAATACGAAAGTATAATATCATTGTTGTCGGAGGTGTAAACCGTCTGTCCATAGATGACAGAAATGCCCTCTCCGGTGTAGATGAAAAAGCTCTCAGCACCTGAGTTCGCCCCGATAACCTCAGCCGTCAGCTCAGCACTGTCGTACTTCTCCAAGCTGGAAATGTCCAGCTTCTTTTCAGCCTGTGCGGGCTCCTCAGACGTCCTACCAAGCTTCAAGCGCTCCATCAGCTTGAGCATTTCCAGCTCCGCCAGCAGCGACTTTACGCCATCATTGTCCGGCTCTCCCAGCTTACAGCTTTCGGTGGAGGCATCAATGGGTGCTGTCAGGCATATCTCAGCCAGAAAGCGGCTGTCAATTGCGTCCTGATGACCCTGCTCCAGTTTGGTGCGGTTGGAGGGGGTCAGCTTTATATTGTCCAGATTTTTGTACAGCTCATCAACAGAGCCGCACTCCTGAATAAGCGAAAGCGCGGTCTTTTCGCCAATTCCCTTAACGCCGGAGATATTATCAGAAGCATCTCCCATCAGCGCCTTGACCTCAATCATCTGCCGGGGCGAAACGCCATACTCCTCCATAATGCGCTCTGGAGTGTAT
>JAFUTK010000003.1 GCA_017471405.1 Ruminococcus sp. | reverse complement strand
GACAGCGAGGGCTATACCCTCCACAAGTGCAGCGTTTGCGGATATGAGTTCCAGGACAATACCACTCCAAAGCTGGAGCGGGAGTACAGCGATATCGCCGGAGCCGAGCTTACCGGCATTGAGGAGAGCTACTCCTACACCGGCGAGGAAATAGCCCCTGAGCCTGTAGTTATGCTCCACGGAGAGGTGTTGGTAAAGGAAAGCGACTACACCCTCACCTATGCCGACAACAAAGAGGTCGGCACCGCCACTCTCACTATCGAGGGCAAGGGCAATTACAAGAACTCCTTCACCCGCCAGTTCGAGATAATCCGCAGAGGCTGGGAGGAGCAGGAAGGCAACAAGTACTACTATGACGGAGATATGTCTGTCGGCCTCACCGAGGTGGAGGGAGACAAGTACTTCTTCAGCGAGGACGGCATTATGCAGACCGGCTGGCAGGAGATCGACGGCGGCTATTACTGCTTTGACCGTCTGGACGGCAAGCTGGCAGTTGCCACTCAGGTGGACGGCATTAACGTAGACGAGAACGGCAAGGCCGAGGAGTCTGATTACAACGACTACAAGATCACCACTATGATGACTGCCCACGAGATAATGCTTGAGGAAACTCTCCCCACTGATACTATGGAGGAAAAGCGCTTAAAGCTCTTCAACTGGGAGATGTACGAGCATGGCTACCACCGTTGGAGACTTCTCTCCGACATCTACAATACCTCCCCCGATTGGGAGATTACCTTCGCAAACGACATCTTCCTCAGGGGCTCCGGCTGCTGCGTTGCAGATTCCAGCGCCTGCGCGTTCCTGTTCAGGGAGATAGGCTACGAGAACATTTACATCTGCCACGACAGCTCGCACTGCTGGTTCACCGTTGAGGGCAAGCTCTTTGACCCGCTCTTTGCCGAGGCCAAGGACTTTGACGCAAACTACAACGCCGACTTCACCGACTACAGACAGTGGCCGGTAGGCAGAAGAAGAGTTGATGGCGTCAGCACCGACGTCTGACGAAAAACACACAATAGCCCCTCCCGCAGCGGGAGGGGCTATTGTTATGCGTACAAAAAAGCCTGCCCTCCTGCGGGGAGGACAGGCTTTTATCGTTGCCGAGATTATGAATCCAGTGCTGAATCTGTGATGAGCACAGTATCAACAGCACCCTTGATGACGGTAACGGTCATCTCCTGAGTGCCGTCGGTGTACTTTAAGTTGGTCTTGGTGGAGGAGGTGGGCTCGCCCAGCAGAGCCTTGGCATCGTCCTCAGAGGTGCCGACTGCAACGCCGTCAACGGTCTTAACATCATCGCCGGCGTACATCTCATTGTTGAGAGTGATGGCGAAAATCTTGCCGTCTCCGTTTACCTGTAAGGACATTCCCGCGTAATAATATTCCTTGATGATGTTGCCGGTAAGGCAGCTGGCAGCGTCGGTGGAAGGAGCGGACTCCGCACCCAGGCTGTCCTTGATAGCGTCGATGCTGTCTCCTGTGCCCAGCTCAAAGCCGCCGTAGATAACTCTGGCCTTCTCCGCTACCGACTTTGTGTTCTCGGAAACGGGAGCCGCGGTGCTCTCATCGGGGGTAGAGACATCAGCGACGCTCTCGGTGGTCTGCTCGGTGTTCTCGACGGACTCCGTAGCTCCGGCAGTAGTGGTCGTGGTGGTGGAGAGGGATATCTGCCCCGCAGTTGAGGACTCGCTGTCGCCGCAGGCGGTGAAGCAGGTCATGACGGCTGCGCAGGCAGCGATGCAGAGCAGTGTCTTTGTGGTCTTCATTATAAATGCACTCCTTTTTTTATTCCTGTTTTATTGTTGAAAGGGCTGTGCCCTTGTGCTGACTTATTTGGTCAGAGTTTTTCCGGTGGGGTATTCCTTCCCTCCGGCGATGACGGAGACTGTGTATTCCCCCGAGAGCTCGGCTTTGGGGGAGAGTATCATTGAAAAGCCGTTCTCATCAGTGTCGCGGCCTATGAGCTTTCTCTCGAAGATGGGGAAGGCCTCATAAACCTTTTCCTCCGAGCCGTTTGTCAGGCGGACATATACCCTGCCGCCGTCGAAGTCCTCGGGGAGAACGCCGTATATCCTGACACCGTAGCCCTCGTCGGAGACTGTTACTTCTTCAAGCTGCGGGGCAGCCTCGCCGGCAGTGACTGCCTCCCGCTCCGGAGCGAACATAAAGGGCGCCGTAGCGGTGACGCTTGCCAGATTGCGCTCGACTATCTCATAGACCATATCGCTGCCGTCGGCAACGGTGGTGAGCTCGGGGCAGTCGGTGCGAACGAACATCGCCGAGGCATAGTTGTCTATCATAAAGGGCAGCAGCGCCCGCCCGAAGGAGTCCCTCACCATATACAGTCTGCCGGAGGCATCTCCATCCACCTGCTTGGTGCTGATGCGGGTGTCGTTCTCCTCCTTGTCGGACATAAAGATATCCAGCTGCGCCTGCGTGTCCTCTACGCCTGCGGGGAAGGTGAACATGAACTCGTCGAAGTCGATGTCGAAGTTATACTGCCAGTCCATAAACCCGCCGGAAGGATAGAGCAGCTTGTCAAGGTCGCCCCGCCAGGTCTTTTCATAGCTGTAGGAGGCGTTGTCGTAGGTCTTGTGGGGGTGGGCAAGGCTGTCCATTATGGCGTTGTAGCCCAGCAGCGTGCCCAGATAGTTCCAGTGGCTGTCCCGCTTGTGGTAGAGCCCCATTGACTTGTTCTCGGTCATCAGCCCCAGCATATCCACATAGTGTACTCCCAGCTCATCAAGCTCTCTGCAGATGCGGGTGAGGTTGTTCAGCCTCTCCTTGGTGTAGCAGGAGGGGAAATGCTCGCTGTAGACCGACGCCTTGTTGGGCATAGGAACAAAGGTAAAGGACCCGCCCCGGCTGGTCACATTCTCCTCAATAAGGGAGAGAGTCACCGCCGTTGCCTTGATGCGGCTCTCGGGCAGTGCGTTGGTGTTCATATAATCCAGCTTATCGGTCTCGAAGAATATCCAGCCGTCGCTGCCGGTGATTACATTGGAGGAGGGAGAGGTCAGCAGCCCGCTCTTGACGAAATTCGCCGCCGAAAGCAGCTGCGAGCGCAGGGGGAGCCGGTCGTTGTACCAGCTCTCGAACTGGTCGGAGAAATCGTTGTTGAGCTTGCCGTCAGAGATAAGCGAGGGCATCTCGGCGAGAGCCTTTTTCTCTATCTCGGCATTGCTCTGCACAAAGGGCATCAGCGCAAGGGGCGTTGCACATACGGCGAAGAACAGCGCCGAATAAACTATCTTGAAAGTCTTTTTCACAGCTATCCTTCCCTTACGTTAAAATCTGAAATAGATGAACGGATTGTACTTGCTGGATATCAGCGAGAGTATGCACAGCATAAATATCACCAGCGACCTCAGATAGGTGAGGTAGCTGTAAGCCTCCGCCGCCTTGGTGGTGCTCACCTTTGCCCTTATCACCCTGAACACCGGTGTTGAAAGTATCACCGCGAAGGCGAGGGCTATCATAAACATCACCGAGGTGCAGGACATTATCTCGTTGTTTACCGCACTGTCGCCCATATTTCCGGGTATCATCTTGCCGATGAGGGTAAAGCCCTGAGTGAGGGTGTCCGCCCGGAAAATAACAAATGCGAGTATCACCACCAGCATAGTGTAGATATGCCCGATGGGCTTAAACCACTTTTTCTTGGTGGGGATTATCTGATAGGTCTCAAGCATCTGGCAGAGGCCATGGAGCATACCCCAGACGATGAAGGTGAAGTTTGCGCCATGCCAGAAGCCGGTGAGGAAGAACACCAGCAGCTTGTTTATGGTCGTTCTTGCCTTGCCCTTGCGGTTGCCGCCCAGAGGGATATACACATACTCCTTGAACCAAGTGGAGAGGGATATGTGCCATCTCCGCCAGAAGTCCTGTATACTGGGGGCTATGAAAGGGTAATTGAAGTTCTCCTTGAAATCGAAGCCGAACATACAGCCCAAACCTATTGCCATATCGCTGTAGCCGGAGAAGTCGAAGAATATCTGTAGGGTGTAGCACACCGCACCCAGCCAGGCGGACAGCGTGCCCACCTTTTCGGGGTCAAAGCTGAAAACCGTATCGGCAACAAAGCCCATCTGATTGGCGATGAGCACCTTTTTGCCAAGTCCCAGAATAAAGCGGTTGATGCCTCTGGAAACTCTGTCGGCGGAGAATTCTCTCTCCCGTATCTGAGCGGCGATGTCCTCATACCTGACGATAGGTCCGGCTATAAGCTGCGGGAAGAAGGAGATGTACAGCAGTACCGCGAAGAGGCTTTTCTGCACCAGTTTTTTGTCGCGGTAAACGTCTATGACGTAACTCAAGCCCTGGAAGGTAAAGAATGAGATACCGATGGGCAGCCGTATATTCGGAACCGGTATGGAAAGTCCGGTAATGCTGTTGAAGGTGGAGGCGAAGAAGCCGGTGTATTTATATCCTATCAGCAGACCGATATTCACCAGCACCGCAAGGAACACCGCCAACTTGCTCTTCTTTTCGTCCTCCCTTGAGGCGGCAATGCCGAACAGGTAGTTGAAGATTATAGAGACGATCATCAGCAGTACTGCAAAGGGCTCGCCGAAGGCATAGAATACCAGGCTCGCCGCAGCGAGTATTACATTCCTTATCGTGTGGTTTCTTATCACTGCATAGAACAGGAAGGTCAACGGCAGGAATATGAACAGGAACACCACCGAGCTGAAGGTCAAAATAATCACTCCCCAATATTTGTCAGACAACATATTATTATATCATAATTGGTCATTATAGTCAAGCGACGCGGCACTTTTGTGTAAAAAGCTCCAAAATTAAGGCAGCTGACGCACTAATTTTGTAAGAAACTCTTGATTATATTTAAATATTATGTTATAATTTAAATAATGGCAGATCATTTGCTCCGAGGCGAAGAGGGCAATATGAAACCGAAAATAATTTGACGTTACCGCCGGAGGCTCCGGCGTGACGCTGCTCTTACGATATATCCCAAGCGAAAAGCGTGAGGAATATACTGTCGGGTACCGAAAGGAAGGAAAATATGAAACTAAAGAAGCTGCTCTGCGGAGCACTGTGCGCGGCTATGGTTTTCAGCTGCGCCGACAAGCTGACCTTTTTAGGCAGCAGTGAGGATTTTTCCATTACAGCAAGTGCCGCAAGCTTTACGGTCAACGCTTCAGATGTGACGCTGTATGCAGTTCCGACGGATATGACAGGCGACCTCTCACTGCCTGCCGGATATCCCACCAGCTTTCAGCTGAAGGTCACCGGGGCATCCGATGTGACCTACTCCGCCTCGGGACTGAAAAACATTACCGTTTCCGATACAGGACTTATTTCCATAGTCCCGGCGCTGAAATACTATTATGTGTATCAGCCGGACCCGAGATATATGTGGGTCTCCGATTCCCCGATGGAGGGCGAAGAATTCATAAAGACCGAGGAGATCTTGAGCTTTGGCAGCGCAACTGTCAGAGTGACCTCCGGCAGTCAGACAGCCACCGTTAAGGTCACGCTTGTTAATTACGCCTTTGAGTACGCCGAGCAGGTAGTCAGCAAGTATGTCAGCGAGGTGCTGATACCCCTTGAGACCGACTATGAGAAGCTTGACAAGATCGGCGAATTCATTGCCGCAAGACCCTACAACGGAAAATTCCAGAGCTGGCAGGAGCTTACCGTTTCCGGCGGCGACTGCTGGGCAAGCACAAATACGGTGATCGAGCTCTGCACCAGAGTCGGGATAGAGGCCTGGTCACGCAACGGAAATATGGATTCGGGCGCCGGCGGCGGACATATGAATGCCATTGCAAAGACCTCCGACGGAAAGTACTATGAGATAGAGGCCGGCTACGGCTACACCACTACTCCCAGACCCTACAACATCACCGAGCGAACATCGCTGTTCAGCTATAAGCAGTCGGGCGGCGTTTATATGATATACCAGTACGACGGCAAGGACAGCGTCCTTGAAATACCCTCGGAGATAAACAAAAAAACCATCGAGAAGATAAACGATAACTGTTTCCGCCGCAACACCGGCAACTTCACCCTCACAGAGGCGATCCTGCCGGATACGATAAAGACCATCGGGACAACCGCTTTTTACGGCAGCACCTCTCTTGTAAAGGTGAATATCCCCGACAGCGTTACCACCATCGGGGAGGGTGCCTTTGCAAACACCGGGCTTACCAAAATTTATATTCCCGATTCCGTGACCGAGCTGGGAGAAGGCTCGGTGGGAATGAAGTGGAACAGCTCCTCTCAAAGCTATAGTCCCGTAGAGGATTTCGTGCTCTACTGCAATGAGGGTTCCGCTGCGGAGGAATACGCCAAGGCAAACGGCATTACCTATGCGCGTCCCAAGACTGTTGGAGACGTTGACGGCAGCGGTGCAGTGGACCGCTGGGATGCGACCCTTCTCTCGCGCTATGTTGCCAAGTGGGAGGGCGTTGAAGAGCAGATAGACCTTTCTTTAGCAGACCTTGACGGCGACGGTGAGGTGAACCGCTACGACGCAACTCTTCTCTCGCGTTACGTTTCTAAGTGGTCAGGCTATGATGATTACGTCACAATTCTTATCTGAGGACATAAAAGTATAGCCTCACATTAAAAATCGGACTATCAGAACAGTCTTATGAGGAAAAGTCTGAAAAACATTCAAGCCCCCGGAACAGGTGTTAACTGTTCCGGGGGCTTTTTCGTATTCTTTATTCTCTGTTATCCTTAAGGCTCTCCACCATACTTACCTTGCCGGTCTTTCTGCCCAGCAGGATAAGCGCCAGAGCGTAGCTCAAAAGCGATACTCCGTAGTAGATGAGGACGGAAGAAAGGCTCATTTTGTTGTCCACATAGCAGTTGTAGACGGCAGCACTCTTTTCAAAATTTATCCGGTCGGCAATGTAACCGGCGGCAAGTCCTAACGTTATACCGATGAATGCCACAACGTGATATACGTGGGTCATAGTGCGGTTTATTTCCTTGTCGTGATAGCCCAGGACCTTAAGCATTGAGATGTTTACAAGGTTCTCACTGAGTATCACATTCACCATCAGGAATACTACTGTCACCAGCAGCAGTCCGCCCAGAATGTACACCGCAGACATCATCTGCTTCATTGAGTCCAGCACGTTCTCTTCAAGCTGCTTTTTCAGGCTCTGCTTGGTAAAGGATTTGAGTATGTCCCCCTCCTCAAGGGGAACGGGGCTTTCGCTCATTATGCAGTTGCAGCTGCCAGCGGGCAGGGAGCCCACCGCCTCTGCTGCTGTGGCATTTGTGGTGACCAGCAGGCTCTGGGAGCCGCAGTCGAATATTTTGTCTATCGTTACGGTATGCTCCTGCATCGAGGAAATGTCAGAGAAGGTCAGCTCGTCGCCTTCCTCTACGCCGTATATCATAGCGCCCATTGAGGAGAGGTAGTATTTGCCGTCCTGCTCGGTGAGGGCTTCGCCGTCAGTGGATTCCAGCCTCATATAGGGGTTGTCGTCCATTCCCATGAGCGTCAGGTAGTCGCTGCTGCCCTCTACCGCAAAGGAGGCGGTGAGTATTTCCTCCGCATTCGTTCCCGCCAGTGCATTCCGTATGCGCAGCTGCGCCTCTGTATCTGGCATAAGCCCCTCGGGAGTGCCCTCCGGCAGCAGAACGGTATTTAAGAAATATTCGTACTCGTAGCTGCCCAGCTCGTCAACGCTTTTGTCAACGTAATTCTGTAAGGAATCCACGCAGGCGAGGCAGAAGGAGAGCAGCAGCCCACCCACCGTCAGACCGAAGATAACCGTCAGCGTTCTGCCGAAGCTGCCGAATATCATTCTCAGCTTGTATTTCGTCCGGAAGTGCGCCTTGAGACCCGCCAGCCGCAGCGAGAACCTGCGGTGCTTGGAGCCTGTGCCCTTTATCATCTCGATGGCATTGCCCTTAACGGTCAGCAGGGCAGTGAGGAAGACTGCGACAGTATAGCAAAGTGTGGGTGCCGCAATTCCTATGATGAGATCCGCAGGAGCCGTTCCGTAGCTTATGGGCAGCGGCTCCATTTTGCTCTCAAACATTACCCCCACCATAGGCTCGGTGGCGAATAGCCCCAGCAGTACTCCAAGCGCTCCGCCTATCAGTCCGGGAATAGCTCCGAAAAGGCTGTAATGCACCGCCAGCTCTCCCCGGCGGTAGCCCAGAGCGTTAAGTATGCCGATCATTTTCAGCTCGTTCTTGACCTTTCTGCCCAGAACCGCCGCAATGAGTATCACCACAAAGAGTATGGCGGCGGGAAGAATGACGTAGGACATAGTCTCCAGCGATTTAAGCTCGTCATCCGGGGTCTGAATGCGGTTGTTGAGGGCGGCGGGTATGTAGCCAGAGGTCATAAAGCGATTGTAGAGCTCCCGCCGCACCTCGGTCTCGTTGTCCTCGGAGTACTTTATCGCGTAGTAGTGAGGATTACTGCCGCCGGTGAGCTTATCAAAGCCTGCCTGCGTCAGCTGTGCTATGCCGTACTCGGTGGAAACGCTGAAGGTGTCGTTGGGGTTTTTCAGGCAGAAGAAATAGTCGTAGCGTATCATAAATCCTGCGACCTTAAAGCTCATCTGCCCCTCCGCAGAGGCAAGGGTAAGGCTTTCGCCTATCTCAATTCCGCAGGCATTTGCAAACTGCTCATTGATAAGTATCTCATCGTCAGAGGAAAGGTCGTCGCCTCCGCTCAGCTCATACCTGTCCACCCTTTCCGGGGGAGCAAAGAGGCGCAGGGTCACCTCCGGCTTGTCGGAGGTGGCGCCGTCCAGCACTTCCGTCTCCTTGTAGCTTATCCTGTCAATGGTAACATTGTATTCCTGCTCGAAATCGGAGATGTCATCGTCCGTCATTTCGTTGTAGAGGGTGAACTGCCCGTCCTCCCGGGCGGTGTCCTTAATACTCTTATCGACATGCTCCTTCGCGGCCTTGTAGCTGGCGGACATAGCGATGAACATATACACCACAAGAGCGGTTATCAGCCCGGTGCTTATGTAAAAGGAAAGGCTGCTTTTGAAGTTGCGCAGATAGCGCCTGTTAAGTGTCATACCGGCGCCTCTTTCATATCACCAGCTCACTTACAGGGGTTTTGCCCTGGGTGAGCTTGTTTTCGGTTATCCTGCCGTCGTGTATGCGTATCACTCTGTCAGCCATAGCGGCGATGCCCTCGTTGTGAGTGATTATGACGACGGTAGTTTTATAGACCTTGTTGACCCTTTCCAGCATCGCCAGCACGTCCCGGGAGGACTTGGAATCCAGCGCTCCGGTGGGCTCGTCGCAGAGCAGCAGTGCGGGATTTTTCACCAGCGCTCTTGCAATGGCGGTGCGCTGCTGCTGACCGCCGGAAAGCTCTCTCGGAAAGCGGTCCTTGTACTTGGTCATACGCAGCTCTTCCAGCAGCTCGTCAATATCAAGCGGCTCCTTGGAGATGTCCGCAACGGTCTCCACGTTCTCTCTTACCGTCAGGTCTTGAATAAGATTATACGACTGAAACACAAAGCCGATGTCACGCCGGCGGAAGTCGGTGAGCCTACGCTTAGAAAGCCCGGAGACCTCCTTGCCCCCGACGGTCACGCTGCCCTCATCAAGGGTGTCGATGCCTCCCAGCATATTCAGCAGGGTGCTTTTTCCAGAGCCCGAGGGCCCCAGTATCACCGCGATCTCGTGCTCCTCGATGCCGAGATCGACGCCGTTCATAGCATAGACGGCATTTTCACCCGTCCCGTATTTCTTTATCGCGTTTTTTATTTCAATGTACATTTGATAAACCTCCAATTATATTAGCAAACGCTAACTTGATTGTAGCACAAATGAACGGGGATTTCAAGAGGTTAGTTAAAATTTGCTGGGGAAAGATTATGGTTGAGCAAAAAAACAAACAGAATACCGGCATTTGTGCACGCTGCATAAATTACAGACCCGAAATTTGTAAGCCCAAATTCCTAAAAATACGTTTCTGTCCAAAAAATGATACTGTTATTTTCCAAAAATGTGTTATAATATATCCATAAAGTTTATACAAAAGCGGTGATACAATGTCAGACAATGCCTACAAGACCATTATAGCCAAGTCGGGGAGCGATACTTCCCATTGGCTCCCGCTGTATGTTCATCTTCTCGATACTGCTGGAGTTATGTGCTATCTGCTTAATAGGTTTGTGTCCCCCTCAATCGCGGAGGCGTGTGATATGGAGCAGTCTGTCTTGTTTGTGACGGCTATGTTTCTTGCCGCCGTACACGACATCGGCAAAGCCGCAGTCGGCTTTCAGTACAAGATAACCCGGGCTGTGGCCGAGCGGCTGTCTGCGCTGGAGCACTGCGGCATTTTTATACCCGACGCTATGGATATGGGGTCAGTGAGAGATATGCCCCACGCCCTTGTGGGGGAGATAATACTTAACTATTTCGGCTGCCCCGAAACAGTTTCCGCGATTGTCGGGGCGCATCACGGAGTCCCCGCCCAAAAAGGTGAAGTCCAGGATCTGAACTGCGAAAGAAAAGAAATCAAGCGCTACCGCAATTTCTTCGGAGATAATGAAGATGGGCGAGAGACCATCGAGAACTGCTGGAAGGCCATAATCGGTCTTGCCCTTGAGAGAGCCGGGCTTGACAGCCTAGAAGAGCTTCCTCAGAAGCTGACAGTTCAGGCGCAGATGGTGCTGAGCGGGCTGCTTATCACCGCCGACTGGATAGCCAGCAATGCTGAGCTTTTCCCACTTATCAGTGTTGACAGCGTAGGTGATGATATTGATTTTAACAATCGCATTGACGCTGCTCTTGAAAAGCTTGAATTCCCCGAAATGTGGAAGCCTGAACGCCAGTCCTACAGCGATAAGGCTTTTGAGGACACTTTTAGATTTGCCCCCTCTGATGTTCAGAGGTGTATGCTGGATATCGTGAAGGAGACCAATGCCCCCGGGCTGTTCATTTTAGAGGCCCCAATGGGCTGCGGCAAAACCGAGGCTGCGCTCTCATCTGCGGAGCTGCTGGCTGCCAAGTGCGGGAAGAACGGTCTGTTTTTCGGCATGCCTACTCAGGCTACCGCTAGCGGAATCTTTCCCCGGGTAATGAGCTGGGCTGAGAAGCAGTCGCAGGAGTATTATCATTCAATACTTCTCAGACATGGCAGCGCCGAGCTGAACATTCCCTTTCAGAGGATACAGCGCGGCATTCCAGAGGAGGAAAGCGACAGCGGGCTGTTCGTTCATTCCTGGTTCTGTGAAAGCAAGAAGGCCTGCCTTGCAGACTTTGTTGTGGCAACAGTCGATCATATGCTGATGATGGCCCTCAAACGCAGACACGTTATGCTGCTGCATCTGGGGCTGTCCGAAAAGGTTGTAGTCATAGATGAGGTCCACGCCTATGATGCATATATGAGCCGTTACCTTGAACGGGCGCTCCAATGGCTGGGTGCTTATCACACTCCCGTTATCCTCCTATCGGCAACTCTGCCTGCGGCAAGGAGAATGTCTCTTGTGAGAGCCTATTCGGGAGCTAAAACCTCCGATGAAGCCCTTGAGAAGAACACCGCCTACCCTCTCCTCACCTGGACTGACAGCGGGGAGATACATCAGCAGCCCCTACCTTATACCGGGGAGCACAGAAATGTCAGGATAATCAAATGCACTGGCGACGATGTTCCGGAGCTTATCCGCAGCACTGTCGAACAGGGAGGCTGCGTCGGCATCATAATGAATACGGTGAGCCGGGCGCAATCTGTTGCCGAAATGGTGCGCAGGGATATTACCGACAACGTTCTGCTCTATCACGCCCAATTTATTATGACAGACCGGGCGGACAAAGAGGATCAGCTGCTGAAAAGCATCGGCAAGGACAGCGATATAGATACAAGGCGGGGATATGTGGTCGTCGGCACACAGGTGCTGGAGCAGTCACTTGATATCGACCTCGACCTGCTGATAACGGATATTTGCCCGATGGATCTGCTGCTTCAAAGAATAGGCCGCCTGCATAGGCACTCCCATCATTCCCGCCCCGACGGGCTCAAAGAGCCGCAGTGTTATGTGGTGACCGATGAACTGGAAGGCGAGAAAAGCGGCTCAAAATTCATTTACACCACCTGGCTCCTAGAGGAGACCTTAAAGCAGCTACCGGAGAGCATCGATCTTCCGGAGGATATTTCTCCCCTCGTTCAAAAGGTATACAGCGCCTTTGACAACAGCGAGAAATACAAAAAATACATCTCAAAGGACGAGCTAAAGGAAAGCAAGGCAGGAGCCTTCCTACTGAAAAAGCCGAAAAAGGATATCCACAACCTGCTTGAAAGAGCAGTGAGCGATAGCAACAGCTCTGCTGAGGCCTCAGTCCGGGACGGGCTCTCATCTGTAGAGGTGCTGGTGCTGAGACAGTTCGATGACGGCACTATCGGCTTCCTTGACGGCACAAGGCTTTCGGACAGGCCTACTAAGGAGGAAACAGTTCGTCTGTTGGGTCAGCGTCTGCGGCTGCCGGCGCGCTTTTCGGAGAAATGGAGCATCGACAGGACCATTGACGAGCTTGAAAAGAAGGGCAGAACTTACACCGCCCTTTGGAAGAAAAATTATCTCCTGGCGGGGCAGCTTCTTTTGCTGCTAAACGGGGACAATGAAACCGAGCTTTCAGGTCTCACACTGAAATACGACTTTAATAACGGACTGACATATACAAAAAGGAGTGATGATATTGAATGAGACAGAGTTCAACCTGATCGACGAGCCCTGGATAAGAGTAATGGATTCAAGCTGCCGGGTCAGCGAGGTCTCGCTTAAGGAGGCGCTGCTCCGGGCCCACGAATACAAGGCTCTGAGCGGAGAGCTCCCCACGCAGGATATCGCGGTGATGCGACTGCTGCTGGCAGTGCTGCACACTGTCTATTCCCGTGTGGACGAAAACGGCGCCCCCGCTCCGCTAGACGACGAAGAAGAGGACGATGCCATCGACCGCTGGAAAGCCCTCTGGGACAAGGGACGCTTTTCCGAAAAAGCAGTCAGCGAATACCTTGACAAGTGGCACGAGCGCTTCTGGCTCTTCCACCCGGAGAGGCCCTTCGGGCAGGTGGCAGGGCTGAGTGTGGGGACAGATTACGATGCCCCGAAGCTAAACGGTGAGATCTCAGAGAGCAGCAACAAGACAAGGTTTTTTTCAATGTATTCGGGAGACAGTAAAGCGTTCCTCACCTATCCGCAGGCGGCAAGGTGGCTCTTGTATCTTAACGCTTTTGATGATAATTCATCGCATCCTGGTACTGGAGCAGGCTGGCTTGGAAAACTTGGATTAACATATCTTGTTGGTAAGAATCTATTTGAAACAATTGTGTTAAATCTTGTAATGATAAACAATGATATTGTCCAATCAGAACAGAAACCGATATGGGAAAAAGAAACTGTATCATCGAAAAAGAAAAATCAAATTCCGGGCTCTAATAATCTTGCCGAACTATATACTTTACAATCTCGAAGAATAATACTCAACAGAAAGGATGGCAGAGTGGTAAGCTTCAAGCTCCTCGGCGGAGATTTCTTTGAAAAGGAAAACGCATTCTTTGAGCCGATGACAGTCTGGAACAAGCCCAAAAAGGATAACGACCCCTACACCCCTAGGCGTCACGACCATTCAAAGCAGATGTGGCGGGAATTCGCTGTGCTGTTTGATGAAAAGGCCAATAGAAACGCTGGCGTGATAAACTGGTTCAGAAGCTATCTCAAGCCGCTGCTTCCGAGAGCTTATCTTATGAGGACAGCGATAACTGCTGTGGAATACGGCGACAAGGACTTCTTCGTTCAGAATGTATTCTCCGACTCCCTCACCATGCACGCCGACCTGCTGACTGATCTCGGCGCTGACTGGCGTGATAAGATTGAAAAGGAAATATCCCGCTGTGAGGAGCTTGCCAAGGCGGCAGCCGCACTGGCGAGGGGACTGTATGTAGCCTCCGGCGGCAGCAACAGTGATAAGGACAAGCATTATATGTCCATACCGGCAGATGTTAAATCACAGATCTACTACCGCCTTGATATCCCGTTCAGAGAATGGCTGCGGAGCATCGACCCAGAATGTGCCGACGAAAAGCTGAAATACGCTGGTCAGCTTGAATGGCAGCAGAAGGCCAGAAATATAGCTTCATCATATGCAGAGGAATTATCTTCACAGCTCTCCGAAATAGCTTTTGCGGGACATAAGGTGAAAGTGAAAGACCAATCCGGAAAGACAGAAAGGACAGTACTCTATTCTGCACCCAGAGCAATGAATAAGTTCTATGCTGATCTTAACAGGATATATCAGAAGGAATGAAGGTGATAAAATGTCAAGAAAAGAAGAAGTAGGAAAATACGTTTACGGGCAGATAAAGGCTCTATCCGCTGACACGAAAAGGAACGCAGCGACGCTTGCAAGGCTCCGCCGCGGAGCCGGAAAGGTCCCCGGTGAGCTGCCGGAGCTGTGGGGCACTTTTCTGAACGGCATACCCGATGAGCTCCTGAGCAGGAGCGGTAAGCCCACCGAGGCGGAATGGGCGATATACCTTTCCCTCACTTTGTACGCCCTCCATCAGCAGGGCAGCAGTGAGAGTGTAAACTCAAAAGATATAGGTCTCGGCAATGCTGCCGCAAACCTGATGAAAGAGCCGACAGATGATGAGCGTGAGCGTGTGCTGCGCCGCTTCGGACCGGTGGTCACCGCAAAGGATATGCCCGAGCTCTCGCATCATTTAAGATGCCTTGTGGAGCTTTTGAAGTCAAAGGGCATCAAGCTGGATTACGTCAGACTTGCAAAGGATATCTTTGACTTCCAGTTTGATGACAGCAGGAAAAACGTCCAGCTCAGCTGGGGACGGGATTTTTATTATAATAACAAAGGAGAATAAACATCATGAGTGTATTTGTAGATTTTCACATTTTGCAGACAGTACCGCCCAGCTGCGTCAACAGAGACGATATGGGCAGTCCCAAAACAGCCGTTTACGGCGGTACTGTAAGAGCCAGAGTTTCCTCCCAGGCCTGGAAGCACGCTATGCGCGGGGAGTTCAAGAAAGAAAATGCAGCGGGATATAGAACAAAGCATTTGAAAAATGCTATTGCAGATAGAGTACTTATGTTGAATCCCATTCTCGACAAAGTAACTGTTGAAAAGCAGATCGAGAAAATAATGAAGACCAAAATCAGTAATAAATTGTGGTTTGAATTTGAAGACGAGGAAAAGACCAAAACACTGTTTTTTATTAGTGATAAGCAGGTCGAGAATTTTGCAGAGTTAATCATCAACAATGAAACTGACATCAAGAAATATAGAGATGCATTAAATAACAATCCATCAGTTGACCTTGTTCTTTTTGGAAGAATGGCAGCCAGTGACCCTACCCTTAACGTTGACGCCGCCGCACAGGTCGCTCATGCCATCTCAACTCACGCTGTACAAAACGAGTACGACTATTTCACTGCCGTTGACGACCTTCAGAAAGAAGACAGCTCCGGCGCTGCTCATATTGATACGACTGAGTTCAACTCCTCAACGCTTTACAGATATGCATCTGTGAACGTGACAGAACTGGCAAAGACTCTCGGTGCCGGCAGCACCGCCGAGGCGGTAAAGAAATTCGGTCAGGCCTTCGCTCTCTCTATGCCCACCGGCAAGGAAAACACCTTTGCTAACAGGACCTTCCCGGATATGGTATATGTCACTCTGCGCTGCGATCAGCCGGTAAACCTCTGCGGAGCCTTTGAAAAGCCGGTCAGAAAAAGCGATGAGGGCTATGCCGCAGCCTCCGAAAAGGCTTTCCTTGAATATGCAGACAAGGTATATTCTCAGTTTGCCGCAGGACCGGAGAAATGCTGGCTCAGCGACCTTTCATCGGGGCTTTCTCTGCCAGAGCTGCTTTCACAGCTTGAAAAGGCAGTGAACGATAAAACAAATGAGGTGTGACAATGGCTACGCTGTTACTCCGACTTGCTGCACCTTTGCAGGCATGGGGCAGCGGTTCAAAATTCAACATACGCACCACCGAGCGTGAGCCCACCAAAAGCGGCGTTATCGGAATGATAGCCGCCGCTATGGGCATACAGCGGGAGGACAGCGAAGGGCTGGCGCCTCTCACCGCACTCAAATTCGGTGTGCGGGTGGAAAAAGAGGGAAAGCTCCTTAAGGATTTCCATATGGTTCACGAGATGACCGGCAAAAAGGCCTCTCACGTTACGGAGAGATACTACCTCTCCGATGCCGTTTTTATCGCCGCCCTCAGCTCGGAGGATAAAGCTTTGCTTGAAAAGATAGAGCAGGCAGTCAAGGCTCCGGTCTATCCTCTCTTCTTAGGCAGACGCTCCTGCCCGCCGACCCTGCCCGTAGTTTTAGGGCTCCGCGATAGCGGATTGGAGGATGCCCTCAGAGCGGAGCCGTCCCTGTCAGGTGCTAACGGCTCTAAAAGAATAGTTCTCGATTCCGAAAACGGCGGCACGGCAGTTTTTGATGTGCCGGTGTCGTTCTCGCAGCGTCATAGGCAGTATGCCCCGCGCTTCAAGCGGGAGGAACAGCTGCCCGGGAGCGAGCATGACCCTATGTCCGAATTGTGAGGTGTGGTATGTTTCTATCAAGAATTAAACTGAATACAGCCCGCACCGAAACTATGCGGGCGCTTGCCGCTCCCAACGTCTTTCACGGAGCCATAGAGGCCTGCGACGGGAAAAGGACCCACAAGCTCTGGCGGGTCGATACCTTAGGCGGAGAGCAGTACCTGCTCATACTGAGCGAGCAGCAGCTTGACCTGACCGGAGCCGCAGAGCAGTTCGGCTATGACAGCTCCTATGAATCGAAGCCCTACGACAAGCTGTTAGAACGCATCACTGACGGCAGCAGGTGGCAGTTCCGGCTCAAAGCCAACCCAACTGTCCAGAAGTACGATGAGAAAAAGGGCAGAGGCAGGGTGCTGGCTCACATAACTGCGTTTCATCAGGGTGAATGGCTGAAAGAGCGGTCCGAAAAGTACGGCTTCAAGCTGGAAGATGGCGAATGGCTCGTCACCGGCTCCAAGTGGTATATCTTCAAGAAAAACCGCAGCAGCACCAATATCGTAAGAATGCTCAGCGCCACCTTTGAGGGAGTGCTGACCGTCACCGATGCCGAGGCCTTCAAGGCCGCCCTCACAAACGGCATCGGCAGAGAAAAGGCTTACGGCCTCGGCCTGATCACCGTTACAAGGACCGACCGATGAAGCAGCAGGGAGGAATGGAAAAGCCCGTTCTCCAGCAGCTGCCTGTTCTGGGAGACAGAATGACCTTTCTTTATCTCGAGCATTGCCGCATCAGCCGCGAGGACGGCGCGGTAACTGTTAGGGATATCGACGGCGTTGTATATATCCCGGCAGCGGCGATAACCGTTCTGCTGCTGGGCCCCGGGACGGAGATAACCCACCGGGCGATGGAGCTCATCGGCGATACAGGCATCAGCATTATCTGGGTGGGGGAGTACGGCGTGAGATACTATGCTCATGGCAGAGCGCTGAATTCTCATACCTCGCTGCTGGAAAGACAGGCTAAGCTGGTATCAAATACCCGCTCTCATCTCGAGGTAGTACGGAGAATGTATACTATGCGCTTTGAGGACGAGGACGTTTCATCGCTTACCCTCCAACAGCTTCGCGGGCGTGAGGGAGCCAGAATGCGCAGGCTGTACCGCCAGCAGGCGACCCTGAACAACGTCGAATGGAAGGGCAGGGAATACGACACCGAGGATTTTTTCGGCGGAAGCCCCGTCAATCAAGCGCTGTCTGCCGGGAACGTCTGCCTGTACGGCCTGGCGGTAGCTGTCATATCGGCTCTGGGCTGTTCTCCGGGGCTGGGCTTCATCCATGTGGGGCACGAGTTTTCATTTGCCTATGATATAGCTGATCTCTACAAGGCAGAGATAACCATACCACTTGCTTTCCGTCTGGCCTCCGAGGATATCCCCGACCTCCCCGCAACAGTCAGACGGAGCGTAAGGGACGCTATTGTGAAAACACATCTCCTTGAAAGAATGGTTAGGGATATAAAGTATCTGCTAGGCGATATGGACTTGGAGCAGCAGCCGGAGATCGCTCTGTGGGACGATCATCACAGGCTGGCGGAGTTCGGTGTCTCCTACGGCAAGGGCGGTGAGGAGAAGTGATTGTCGTCAGTATGACCAACTGTCCTCCCAAGCTGCGAGGCGACCTGTCTAAATGGCTGCTGGAAATAAACACCGGTGTCTATGTCGGACAGGTAAGCTCCAGAGTTCGTGAGGCTCTCTGGAAAAGGATATGTGACAATATCGGCAGCGGTCAGGCAACGATGGTCTTCTCTGCAAACAATGAACAGCATCTGGATTTCTATGTTCATAACACCGCCTGGCAGCCGATAGACCTAGACGGAATAAAGCTGATGAAGCATCCCGAAAGAGCATTTCACACAGCTGAAAGCACCCAGGACAATGCTCCCAGCAGCGCCGCCATACGCAGAATGAATAAAAGGCGCCGCCGGAGCAGTACGGTCACCTCCTACGTCCTTTTGGATATCGAGACCACCGGACTTTCCTGTGAGAGCTGTGAAATATTAGAAATAGCAGCCGTGACGGTCTCGGCAGGGAAAATAACGGAGCAATGCAGCTTCCTGATAAATGTTGACAGCATCCCCGACGAGATCGAGCAGCTGACAGGCATCAGTATGCAGCATATCAGCAGTGAGGGCATTGATCTGAAAATAGCCCTTGAAAAAATCTTCGATACTATCGACGATAAAAATGTACTTATATACAACGCTCCCTTCGACCTCGGATTTCTGAAAAAAGCAGCCGAGAAATGCAGCCTTGACTTCCCGGATATCTATACAGTAGATGTGATGGAGCTTGCCCGTAAGCAGGTCAAGAACACACCGGACCATAAGCTCAAAACCGTCGCAGAAAGTCTTGGCATAACGACTCGACAGAACCACCGCGCCCTTGACGACTGCCTCCTGATGAATGAGGTCTATTTAAAACTGAATGAAAACCACTGACCGCCGCCCCCCAACCGGCGTATTTTCGAGGATCCTTTAGTCTTTTCCCCGCACCCGCGGGGATGATCCTAAGATCGAACTCTCCATTTTCAGCATCTTGAACTTTACCCCGCACCCGCGGGGATGATCCCTACTTTGCTTGTTGTCGCACTTAACAAACGAGCTTTTCCCCGCACCCGCGGGGATGATCCTGTAACTGTCATGGCTTTTCTCCTTTAAGAGGGCTTTTCCCCGCACCCGCGGGGATGATCCTTGTGCTTGCCAGTTGTCATACTCGGTAATCAACTTTTCCCCGCACCCGCGGGGATGATCCCAGAGCAGGGCGCGAGGTCTGGGCGCTTTCATCCTTTTCCCCGCACCCGCGGGGATGATCCTTGTTTCCTCAATACAGTTACTTACTCTGAATGCTTTTCCCCGCACCCGCGGGGATGATCCTACCTTCGTCCACATACATTTTTATAATGTGCCCTTTTCCCCGCACCCGCGGGGATGATCCTAGGTATCAACAACTCTGGTGAGTTGACTATGACTTTTCCCCGCACCCGCGGGGATGATCCTATCGAGGCCAAGTCTATCTACAACATAAACAACTTTTCCCCGCACCCGCGGGGATGATCCTATGGTAAACGCAGAACGTGCGGACGAGTACCACTTTTCCCCGCACCTTTACTGTAACCAGCAACGGCAGCAGCTTTTCCCCGCACTCGCGTGGCCGCGGTTCACGCAAGTCTCTCTGCTATGGTCTAAGGTCTAACTTTCGTCTGAGCACAAGATACCCCACAGACATCACTGCGGGGTATCTTTATATCATAACAATTTTATGATACGATAATTGCCCCCGTTTCTCTTCG
>JAFUTK010000007.1 GCA_017471405.1 Ruminococcus sp. | reverse complement strand
GTGTGTGCGGGAGTGTAGTCTGCGCACCGCGACCGGAGTTTGTTCGTGCTGTGACCGTAGGTGCTCGCATTCCACAAGGTGTGATATGCGGCGCATTTTCAGTTCTTCACACTAACAAAGGTCACAACCGCGGGTGCAAATGTACGTCGCCCGCTCAATTGAAAGCGACGAAGGAGCGTAACGCGAATTCGCCCGCGGGGGCGTGCCCCGCAAATTCAGATTTGTCGCACATACAACATAAGTGATAAATATAACTCTCTGATAATGGAAAATTTTAAAAATTTTTCGGCTATGCTCTGTTGACAAATACTAGGTCTCCTATTATAATAACAACAAGAGGACGGAGAACTCTCCGTCCTTATTTTACATTTAGAATACATACTATTCATATAGGCTTAATATGTAAAGGAGAGTACAGTCATGCCGATCAGTGAGAAAAAGGTGTTATCACCACAGGAGGAAAGAATAAAGAACAGCCATACATCGTCGGATAAGCGTGCAGGGAAGCTGCTTGCGGGCTTTCAGGGAACACGCCCTGTTATCGACATAGAGCGGGGCAGATACTTTACCGAGAGCTTCAAGGAGACGGAGGGTCAGCCGCTGGTGCTGCGCTGGGCAAAGGCGCTTTATCACTATGCGGAGAATGCTTCCGTTTATGTTGATGACGGTCAGCTCATCGCCGGAAGAGCCGGCAGGGAGGGGCGTTACGGCATTCTCTATCCCGAGCTGGACGGAGATTTCCTTGACGAGGCCATAAAGAGCCTTCCCGAGAGGGACAGCTCTCCCTTTGACATTACCGATGAGGATGCACAGTACATTATTTCCGAGATATCTTCCTACTGGAAGGGCAAGACCTTCCATGAGGCTCTGGCAGCGGCTATCCCAGAGGAGACAAGGCGCTACACCTACAATAACGATGCGGAGCTTTCCTCGCGGTTCATCGTCAACGAGACAGCCTCCTTCCGTTCTTCAATTCAATGGGTGCACGACTATGAGAAGCCCTTGAAGATAGGCTTTAACGGCATCAAGCGGGAGGCGCTGGAGAAGCTGGCGGCGCTTGATGAATTCAGCCCCATAGACATTACCGAGCGCAAGCCCTTTTTGGAGGCGGTAGTGATAACTGCCGACGCCATCATACTCTGGGCTCGCAGGCACGCGGAGCTCGCCGAGAGAAAGGCTGCCGCGGAGCGTGACGAGAAGCGTCGGAACGAGCTTACTGAGCTTGCCCGCATCTGCCGCAAGGTACCGGCGGAGCCGGCGGAGAGCTTCTATGAGGCTGTGCAGAGCCAGTGGTTCATTCAGCTGTTCTCCCGCATTGAGCAGAAGACTGGGACTATTATCTCCAACGGAAGAATGGACCAGTATCTTTATCCCTACTACAAGGCAGACAAGGAAAAGGGTCTTATTGACGAGGACAGAGCCGAGGAGCTGCTGGAGTGTGTTTGGGTCGCTATGGCGCAGTACATCGACCTTTACCTTTCAAAGGCGGGAGGAGCCTTCAACGAGGGCTACGCTCACTGGGAGGCTGTTACCATAGGCGGTCAGACCCCGGACGGCAGGGACGCAGTCAACGAGCTGACCTATATCTTCCTGCGCTCAAAGCGGGAGTTTCCTCTCAATTATCCCGACCTGGCGGCGAGAGTACATCAGCGCTCGCCGAAGAGGTATCTCTACGAGGTGGCGGAGACCATCAAGGACGGCTCCGGCTTTCCCAAGCTGATAAACGATGAGGAGGTTATTCCTCTGCTGCTTGCCAAGGGCGCACAGTTTGAGGAGGCTTACGATTACAGCGTTTCGGGCTGCGCCGAGTGCAGAATGCCCAACCGCGACACCTTCACCTCTCCCTGCGCTTACATCAACTTTGCGGCGGCGCTGGAGATGACGATATACAACGGGCGTATGCTCAAATACGGCAGCGAGGTCATAGGCCTGCGCACCGGAGAGGCCGAGAGCTTTGACAGCTTTGATGAGTTCCTTGCGGCCTATCTCAAGCAGCAGAAGAACTTTATGAAGCACGCCTTTATCCAGCAGCACGAGATAATCCGTCTGCGGGCGGAGCATTTTGCTTCACCTCTGGGCTCTTCGCTGCACAAGCTTTGCATGGAGCAGCAGAAGGATATCCATTCGCCTAAGATAGAGGGCGGCATTGACCTCGGGTATTTTGAATTCATCGGCTACGGCACAGTCGTGGATTCGCTGGCAGCGATAAAGAAACTGGTATTCGAGGATAAGAAAATTACCTTCGCCGAGCTTAAAGAGGCTCTTGAGCATGATTTTGAGGGCTATGAGCCGGTAAGGCAGCTGCTTCAGAGTGCGCCCGCCTACGGCAACAACGACGGCTATGCCGACGAGATAGGCAAGCTGATGGACAGGGAGCTTTTGGAGTTTACAAAGAAGTATTCCAAGGAGCTGGACGTTCATCTTGACCTGAGATATGTTCCCTTTACTTCAAACGTGCCCTTTGGCAAGGTGGTCTCGGCCACGCCCAACGGCAGACACGCCTACAAGCCCCTTTCGGACGGCTCATCGGCCTCTCAGGGCGCTGACAAGAACGGCCCCACAGCCATACTGCTTTCCAACTACGCCACAAAGAACTACGACCACCGTGACCGGGCGGCAAGGCTTCTGAACATCAAGCTGAGCCCTCAGTGCGTCGCCGGTGAGGAGGGTACTGAAAAGCTGGTTGATTTCATCAAGGCATGGAGAGACCTTAAACTGTGGCATTTGCAGTTCAACGTCATCAACCGCGAAACGCTCATCAAGGCGCAGCAGGACCCCGATTCCTACCGCAGCCTGCTGGTGAGGGTCGCAGGCTACAGCGCATACTTCTGCGAGCTTTCAAAGGACCTTCAGGACGATATCATATCCCGCACCGAGCATGCAGCCGTATGACGGGAACGGTCTTTAACATTCAGCCCTATTCTCTGCACGACGGCCCGGGGATACGCACTGTGGTATTCCTTAAGGGCTGCCCGATGCGCTGCGGCTGGTGTGCAAACCCCGAGTCCCAGAGCGTTTATCCGGAGGTGTGGTTCGACCCTGAAAAATGCATCAGAGGTAAGGGCTGCTCCTACTGCGCAGGACTTGTCGATATATCTGGCTTTGAGCCGGCCGCCTTCAACAGTAAGGCAAAGGGCAGGGCTGAGGGCTTTGAAAACGTCTGTCCCTGCGGAGCGTTGGGGGTCTACGGCAAGGAAATGACTGTCGGTGAGATAATCGACAGAGTTGAGGCAGAAAGTGTTTTTTACGGCGACAGCGGCGGCCTGACCCTTTCCGGCGGAGAGCCCTTTATGCAGGGCAAGTTTGCTTTGGAGCTGCTGCGGGAGGCAAAGCGGCGGCATATCCATACCGCAGCCGAGACCTGTGGAATGTGTAGCAGCGATGTGCTGCGTCAGGCGGCGGAGCTGCTTGACTATATCATGTTTGACGTAAAGCTCCTTGACGAGGAACGGCACAGAAGATACACCGGCTGCTCAAATCGGCAGATACTTGATAACCTTGAAATGCTGTTTGCCGATTTTCCGAAGCTCCATAAGCGCATCAGAACGCCGGTTATCCCCACAGTCAACGATAACGAGGAGGATATAAGGGCTATCATAGAGTTCCTGTCCGGCAGGGAGAATTGCAGCTATGAGCTGCTGCCATATCACCGCTTCGGAGTGGGAAAATACAGGCTGCTGGGCAGAGAATATGCCGATTTCCCGGAGAAGCTGGACCCGGAGCTTTTTGAAAGGCTGAAGCAGCTTACACTATAATATAGGCGATTGTAAAACTCGGAGGAAAAATGAAAGGAGGAGACTGTATGCACAAGGTATTGCTTTTGGCTCTCGACAGTGATGATGCCGAGCGCATTTCTGCGCTTTCAATATGGGGAGAAAGCAGTGGCTTTGAGATAACGGCCTTCTCCAAGCAGCTCGTTATGAGCTATGATGGCTTTGACCTTATAATCGCAGGTGCAGAGGCAGGTCTGACGCTTTTGAGGACTGTGAAAAGCCGGCATCTGCCTGCGGTGATACTTTACAGCGACGAGCCCTCCTTCGAGGCGGCGCGTCAGGGAATGATACTTCACGCCTATGATTACATCACCGAGATATCTGAGACCGGGACGCTGGCGGAGGCTTTGATAAGGCTTCGCGGAGAGCTTTCCGGCAGCAGCATATCCCCCCGCAGCATTGCAGCCCGCATAATCGCTTTCTTTGACGGACGCGATGAGGCGATATACAATTTCATCTCGGATTATGCTCACGAATTTAAGACCCGCAGTGGGCGCTGCAGCGACAAGGGTAGAGAGATTTTTTCTATCGTGCGGGAGGAGGTATTTGCAAAATACCCCTGGCTGGATCTTTACATCAATGACCGAATTTACCGCACCGCAGCGGAAACCGAGGATACACCGGCGATGATAATGACGCTCTTCTCGGAATTCTGCGAGCTCTCACCCAGACATTCGGGACAGCTCGACGAGCTGTTTGACAGGATACTGCTCTATCCCGACGAGGATTTAAGGCAGAAGACCCTTTCGACGGAGCTGCATATTAACAGCACCTATCTGAGTACGGTTTTTCTGGCACAGACGGGGATAAGATTTGTGGATTATATAAACTCCGTAAAGCTTAAGCGGGCGGCGTTCCTGCTGCTGGACACAAAGCTGGGGATAACCGAGATAGCGTCCAGACTGGACTACAAGGACAACAGCTATTTTTCAAAGCTGTTCCGTGCCAAATACGGCGTCACGCCCTCGATGTTCCGGCTGCCTAACGATTACGATTTCCAGATTTGAGGTCACACTATGGATTGGTTTTACACACAGCCTGTCGATATACGTTTCGGCAGAGGAAGGCTTCAGGAGCTGCCAAAGCTGCTGAAGGATTATAAAAAGCCGGTGCTGGTAATTGACAGCTTCTTTGCAGGCTCCGCTCTTGAGGAAAGGCTCAAGGAGCTGGCGGGGACGGAGCTTGTATATTCCGATATCTCGCCCAACCCCGATGTTTCACAGGTTGACCGCTGTGCGGCTCTGCTGCGGGAGAAGGGGGCGGACGTTATAGCTGCCGTCGGTGGCGGAAGTGCCATCGACCTTGCAAAGGCGGCATCGGTCAGGGCGGAAAGGATAAGCGACTATCACGGAACAGGAAAGCCTGTGCCGCAGGATCATCTGCCGGTCATAGCGCTGCCCACGACGGCTGGAACAGGCAGCGAGGTTACCTGCGTTTCGGTGCTCACCGACCGCAGCACAGGAAAGAAATGCCCGATAAATTCCGAGAGCTTTTATCCCGCAGCGGCGGTGATCGACCCTGAGCTGACACTTTCCGTCCCGCCTAAGGTAACGGCATCCACTGGCATAGATGTGCTGTGCCACGCAGTGGAGGGCTACTGGAGCCGGGGGCATCAGCCCATCTGCGACGCCATAGCCGTTCACGCTGCAAGGCTGGTGCTGGACTGGCTCCCGGCTGCATATTCGGAGCCGGACAATATTGGCGCCAGAGAAAAGCTGGCGGAGGCATCCGTTATGGCCGGGCTTGCGTTCACACTTCCCAAGACCACCTCCTCCCACGCCTGCTCCTTCCCGCTGACGAGTATATACGGCATACCTCACGGCGAGGCCTGCGGGCTGACGCTGGACTTTTTTATGCATGTAAATTCCGCCGACCCGAGAACGCAGCAGCTTTCACATCTGCTGGGCTTTGGAGATGCGGAGCTTTTTGCCGAGCATATCCACACTCTGAAAAAGCGGACAGGGCTGCGCTGCGGTCTTTCAGACCTTGCACTGACCTCGGAGGAAATTGATGTTCTCGTTAAAAAGAGCCATCACCCAAATCTTGCAAACAATCCCATAGAGATCACAGATGAGATACTCTATGAGCTATATACAACGCTATCGAAAGGGAGTAATTGAAATGTCACAGCTAACAAGAGAACAGGTACTTGAATATGACCGGGAGTACAACCAGCATCCCTGGCTGACAGGAACGGTGAACGCCATTCCTGTTGAGCGGGCGGATGGTATTTATTTCTGGGATTACAACGGAAAGAGATACTACGATATGTCCTCGCAGCTTGCAAACGTCAATCTGGGCTACGGCAATAAGGCGATAATCGAGGCGGTAAAGGAGCAGGTGGAGATACTGCCCTACATCGCCCCAGCATATGCCTCCGGCCCCCGCGCAGAGCTGGCGAAGAAGATTATCGATCTGGCTCCGGACAATATGGGGAAGGTGTTTTTCACCTGCGGTGGTTCTGACGCCAATGAGGCGGCTATCTACGCTGCAAGGACCTTCACCGGCAGGAGCAAGGTGCTTTCGAGATACCGCTCCTACCACGGCTCGACCCTGGGCTCAGGAAATCTTTCCGGCGACCCCAGACGCTTTGCACTGGAGCGTCCCGCTGCCAATGGCTTTCTGAAATTCTTTGATCCCTATGTTTACCGCTCGGGCATTAATTTCGCAAGCGACGAGGACGCCAGCGCCTATTATCTCGGTCTGCTGGAGGAGCAGATACAGTATGAGGGTCCCGACCAGATCGCGGCGATAGAGGTGGAATCCATCACAGGCGCCAACGGCGTTATAATCCCGCCCAACGGCTATCTGCAAGGGCTTCGGGCGCTTTGCGATAAGTACGGCATACTGCTTATCTGCGATGAGGTAATGGCTGGCTTCGGCAGAACGGGAAAGATATTCTCCTTTGAGCACTGGGGCATCAAGCCCGATATCATCTCCTTTGCAAAGGGCGTCACCTGCGGATACGTTCAGCTGGGAGGCATCGTCATCAGCAAGGAGATCGCGGAGTATTTCAAGGACAAGACCTTCCTCTACGGTCTTACCTACAGCGGTCATACTCTCGCCTGCGCAGCCGGGCTCGCCTGCGTGAATTACTACCTTGAAAACAACATTTTAGATCACGTCAACGAGGTGGGCAAGGTATTCGGCGAGCTGCTGGAGGAGCAGAAGGCCAAGCATAAGTCGGTGGGCGATGTGAGATACATCGGTCTCTTCGGCGCGGTGGAGCTGATGAAGGACAGGGATAAGAAGATCCCCCTCGTGCCCTACGGCTATGACGAGAACAAGACTATGGCTCGGATACAGGGTCTGCTTAAGGAGCGCGGCTTTGCAGCCTTCGGTAGGGAGAACAACATCAATATCACTCCCCCGCTGATAATCACAGAGCAGGAGCTGAGGGAAGCCTTTGCTATCCTTGACGAGGTGCTCACAATAGTTGACAATGAATTTATCTGATAAGAGAAAAAGCTATCCCGCAGCCGGTTATCCGACTGCGGGACAGTTTTTATTTAAGGAGTTTTTAAATGTAGTATTCGATATCCTGACCGGAGCTGTTTTCAAAGAGCTCCAGCATTACCTGACGCCTGATCTGTAAGAATTCCAGATCGCTGCGCTTTCTGGGTCGGGGCAGGGAAACCTTTATGTCTGCCTTGATGTGCCCCGGCTTTGCGGACAGAACGATTATCCTGTCGCTTAAATATATCGCTTCGTCGATGTCGTGAGTAACAAGGAGCATGGTCGCCTTCTGTTTCTGATGTATTTTCAGGGTCTCGTCCTGAAGGTTTATTCTTGTGAAGGCATCAAGGGCTCCGAAGGGCTCGTCGAGCAGCAGCAGCTCGGGGCTGGTAGCAAGCGCTCTTGCAATGCTGACGCGCTGCTGCATGCCTCCCGAGAGCTGTGAGGGAAGAGCCTTTTCAAAGCCCCCCAGTCCCACCAGCTCGATGTATTTTTTTGCAAGCTCCTTCTTCTCCTGCTTGGATATTTTGGGAGAGAGGGTGAAGGTGATGTTCTTCTCCACGTTCAGCCAGGGGAACAGCCTCGGCTCCTGAAAGATCATTGTACACTTTTCGGTGGGGCCGGTAACGGCTTCACCGTCGATGAGTATTTCTCCGGCAGTTACGTTTTCAAGGGCGGTTATCATTTTCAGCAGTGTGCTTTTTCCGCAGCCGCTCTCTCCAACTATGGAGATGAACTCTCCTCGGCGGACATCGAAGCTGATGCCGTCCAGCACCTCTACGGTGTTCTGACCTATCTTGAAATCCTTTTTGAGCTGCCTGACACTTAAGATAGCATTATCGCTCATAGCTGTCACCGCCTTCCCGAAACGAAACGTCCGGATATCTTGTTTTGAAGTATCAGCAGAATTTTGTCAATGAGATATCCGATGATACCCACCACAAGCACCAGCACATACATATTCGCGGCCTGTGCCAGCGATTTTGAGAACATTATCAGATAACCGATGCCGCTGGTGGCTCCGATCATCTCGGCAGCTACAACGCTCATCCAAGCACCGCTGACTCCCAGCCGAAGCCCTGTAAGTATGCTGTAAAGCGCCGAGGGAAGAACGATCTGAAAGTACTGCTTGGGCTTGCTCAGACGGTAGACGTAAGCGAGCTCCAGCAGCTTTTTATCAGTGCTCATAACGCCGGCGGTGGTGTTTAAGAGTATGGGCCAGAGCGCACCTATCACGATGATAGAAACGTTTGCGGGCTCTCCTACTCCGAGAATGATGATTATTATAGGTATCAGCGCCACAACGGGTATCGGGCGCAGGATATTCACCACCGACGACAGCAGGCGGTTGAAGCTTGCAAAGAGCCCCATAAGGAAGCCCAGCACAATGCCGATGACCGCAGCAATCAGGAAGCCCTCGATAACACGCTGAAAGCTGATGGTCAGACCCTCTGCCAGCTTGCCGTTCTTTACCAGCTTGATAAAGGTATCCAGCAGCTTGCTAGGCGCCGGTATAACGTTGCCGTTGATGCTGCCGTTTTTGACCCCGCGCTCCCAGAGGAACAGCAGAGCCGCCGGAAGTATCAGCGCTAAAATGAAGTTTTTGATCCTAACTGCCGCGCCGCGGCTTTCGGTGTTGTTCATCAGCGCACCTGCTTCCGGCTGAAAATTACCTTATCTCGCTTGACGGTCTTGAGCACCAGAGTGTCCTTTATCTGCGAGGCAGGTATAGATGTGATGTCCCGGTCAATAATGACGAAGTCTGCCTGCTTGCCGGGCTCGATGCTGCCCTTGGTGTTTTCCTCAAAAAGCTGGTAGGCGGAATTTATTGTGACGGCGCGCAGCGCATCAAGGACGGATATTCTGTACTGCTCGCCCAGGACCTGCCCGCTGCGTGTTACTCTGTTTACGGCATTGTGTATCGCAAACAGCGGCGACTGCCTTGTTACGGGGGTGTCCTGATGGGTGGTGAAGCGTATGCCCTTTTTGAGAGCCTCCCCCAGAGGGGATATCCTTGAAGCGCGGTCGGCACCGAGTATCTCTGACAGGTGATAATCGCCCCAGTAATAAACGTGGTCAACAAAGAAGCTGACCAGAATTCCCGCTTCCTTTATCCTATCGAGCTGGTCGGAGCGGACAGTCTGGCAGTGAATGCTGACGGGCCTTGTTTTAGCGGCATCGGGGACGCTCTCTGCGGCCTTGCTGTAAACTCTGATGAGCTGTTCGATAGCCTCGTCGCCGTTGGTGTGGACGTTTATCTGCCAGCCGCTTTTAAGAGCCCTGCCGATAAGCGAAAGTAGCTGCTCATCGGTATAGATGCCGTAGCCGCGGTAGCTGTCGTCCTGCCCCTTAAGGGTGTGATGATAGGGCTTGGAGAGCCAGGCGGTCTTTGCCTGAGGCGAGCCGTCCAGAAACAGCTTGTAGCCTTGGGCGCGGTAATTCCCGCTGTATTTTTTGGTTCCGTCAATGTCCAGCAGCTCTGCTGCATCACCGCTGAGATAGCTCACTACCTCTATGGGAAATTTGCCTTCATCGGCAAGAGCTCTGGCGATACGGTAGCTTTCCTTATCGGTGGCACCGTCCTGGGCTGTGGTCACTCCCTCGGAGATATACCGCAGCAGCGCCTCGTCAAGACCTTCTCTGATGGTCTGCTCGGCATTTTCTTCACGCTTCGGGAAAACGTCCCGCACTGCATTCTCATAGAAAACACCGGAGAGCGAGCCGTCCGCCAGCCGTCCTGCCGAGCCGTCCTCACCCGGCTGATAGTCGTCGGTGATACCGGCAAGGGCAAGAGCCGCACTGTTGAATACGGTGTTGTGTCCTGAAATGTGAGTAACGGCAAGAGGCTTGTCTGTGACCTTATCCAGGTCAAGCCTTGTGGGAAGTCTGTGGTCGGGGTAAACCGATTCATCGTAGCCTCTGGCGTAGAGGTAGGGAACGCTGTCAAATCTGCCTGTGGATAGCTGCCTTTTCAGCGAGGCGACAAGCTCCTCCACCGAGTCGCTCTCTCCGAGAGGAGAAGCTGCGGCGTTAAGCTGCCGCAGCTCTCTTGGAGTGGAAAGGAAATGAGAATGGGCGTCCACGAAGCCGGGAATAAGGGTATTCCCCTTAAGGTCGAAGCGTTCCGCGTCGGGGAAGTGCTCCTCAATGCCCGGAATGCTTTCATAGATGACCTCGCTTATCCTGCCGTTCTCGGTGAGGACGGCATAGGCAAAGGGGTGTTTCTCATCGGAGGTGAGCACGGTGCCGTTATAGTAAATGCGTTTGCTCATTTTAATATGCCTCCCTTAAGCTCACAGCTCCTTGACGTATTGAAGGTCCAGAAGCGAATCGGGATCAAGATCCTCGCTGATATATTCAACGCTCTTCATCCAGCTTACAAAATCCAGATAGAGGGAATAGTCGCTCTCGTCAAAATCCTTGGCGGACTTGATGGGGAACTTCTCGCCCCAGGAGGCTTCAACTACTGCAACGTCAGTTCCTGACCTCTCGGCATAGAACTTGATGTATTCGTCCTGATGAGCCAGCGCATAGTCCCAGGTCTCGTTGATGAGCTTGAGAACACGCTTGGTGATCTCGGGATACTTGGAGTAGAATGCCTCTCTGCCCACAACGTAATTGTAGATGGGCACCTGATCTGTGGCAAGTATGGTTCCGGTTCCCTCGCTCTCGATCTGATGAGCGACAATGGTGCCTAAAACTGTGCCGTCAATGTCACCGTTGCGGAGGGTCGTCTCTGCCTCTGCACCGATGTTGAGCAGGTTTACGTCATCGACGGTGAGCCCGCCCTCCTCTAAGTACTTGGCAATGGCATAGTGGGTAACGGTGCCTACATAGGTGCCGACATTTCTTCCCTTGAGGTCGGCTATGGACTCAACGCCCGAGCCGTTTCTTGCCACGAGAACATAATCGTCGTCGTAGAGATAGTTTACGGCAAGTATCTTTGTGCCAAAGCCGTTTGCCGAGCCGGAAACTGCCGGCAGGTTACCCATGCTGGAGAAATCTATCTCGTTGGCAGCAAAGGCGGTGTTCTGGTCAACTCCGCTGGCCCATTCCGAGAGGGTGATGTCAATGTCGTAGTCAAGGTCGTCAAAGTAGCCGTCCAGCAGACCTATCTCCTCGGCATAGTTGAAAATAGCGATGCCGTAAACGCTCATGTCCGCAAGATGAAGCTCCACCTTCTCTTTTTCCTTTGCGCTGCCGTTATCGGTGCTTTCAGCAGAGGCTGTGCCGGCATTGCCCGCTGCGGGAGCAGCGCTTGACGCTTCTGACGAGTCGGACGAGCCGCAGCCTGCAAGAGCTGTCAGTGCGACAGCGGCGGTAACGATTGAGTACCAGATGCTTCTCTTTTTCATAGTGATCTTCCTTTCATTATTTTTCCCGCCGGACCTTTCCGGTCGGGTATGTGATGAATTATAGCAGGGAAATAATATTTTTGCAAGAGGCGGTCAAGGGAATAAAATCTAAATATTTTCCCGCCAAAATATTTTAGAAAATATTCGGCTTTGCGCGGTCTGCGGACATGCTTCAAGGCAAGCCCATATTTCATTTTATAATATGAGCCCGCCCGTTTCAGATGGGGAAAATATTCTAAAAATATTACCCTGTAAACCTATTGACTTACTATGAATTGAGTGATATACTTTTGTTCAAATCAGAAAAAGTGTTAGGGAGTGTGAGTATGAAAAAAGGTTCGGGGAAAAACCTGCTGATATCTCTGATCACAGTCGGGATAATAGTTGCGGCATGGTTTATCGTCACCTCCACCGGATCGGTCAGCGAGCTGTTTATACCGAAGCCCTCCAGCGTTTGGAAAGCATTTATCAACGCTGTGAATGACGGCTACAAGGGCAGCACGCTTTTCAAGCATCTGGGAACGAGCCTTCAAAGGCTGATGATAGCATATCTTATCTGTGTTGTGACTGCGGTGCCTTTAGGGCTTTTGAGCGGCTACAATTCAAGGATAAGAGCGGTGCTGGAGCCTATCATAGAATTCTACCGTCCGCTGCCGCCTCTGGCTTATTACACGATACTGACGCTGTGGATGGGCATAGATGAGAGCTCAAAGCTGGCGCTGCTTTATCTGGCGGGCTTTGCTCCCATATACATCTCCTGCGTGGCGGGAGTTGTCCGCATCAAGGAGGATTACATAAACGGAGCCAAGACGCTGGGCGCCAACAAGCGGCAGATATTCTTCTACGTCATTTTCCCTGCGGCGCTGACCGATGTTTTCACCGGCCTGCGCACAGCGTTGGGAGTTGAATATACTACTCTGGTAGCGGCAGAGATGGTGGCAGCCACCGCCGGCATAGGCTGGATGGTGCTTGACGCCAGCAAATATCTCCGCAGCGATGTGGTGTTTATGGGCGTTATCATAATGGGCATCACAGGCATACTGCTTGATCAGCTGATCAGGCTCATCGAAAGAAAGGTAATACACTGGAAGGGTCGCAGCTGACCCTCTCCGGCGAGATATATCAAGGAGGAAAGTATTATGAAAAAGCTTAGACTTATTGCAGGACTTACAGCAGCAGCCCTCTCACTGGGTATGCTCACCGCCTGCGGAAATGACGATTCCGGCTCCAAGGAGGGCAGCGGAAAGGTCATCATCGGAACTCTCGACCTGGTAAACGGCGACCTTATCGCACAGTATGAGAAATGGTATGAGACCGAGCTGGGCGTGGACGTTGAGATCAAGAAGTTCGATTCAGGAAAGGACATCAATGCGGCTCTTGCATCCGGAAGCATTGATATCGGACAGGAGGGCTCGTCCCCTGCGGCGCTGGCTATTGCCAACGGTATTGACATCGAGGTCATCTGGATAGCTGATATCATCGGCAAGGCGGAGACTTTGGCTGCAAAGAACGGCTCCGGCATCGAGACGCTTGCAGACCTCAAGGGCAAGAAGGTGGCTACACCCTTCGCCTCTACTGCACATTTCAGCCTGCTCAATGCTCTGAAGCTTGAGGGTATCGACGAGAACGAGGTTTCTATCCTCGATATGGAGACAGACAAGATCAATGCCGCATGGCAGACCGGAGACATCGACGCCGCATATGTATGGTACCCCGTATTGGGAGAGCTCCTTAAGGACGGCACCGCCATCACCGATTCCGAGCAGCTGGCTGCAAAGGGCGTTGTGACTGCCGATACCAACGTAGTAAGAAAGGAATATGCCGACGCCAATCCCGACGTAGTTACCAAGTTCGTAGAGCTCCAGCTGAAGGCTAACGACATCATCAACACCGACAGCGCAAAGGCATCTGAGGAGATCTCCTCCGTACTGGGCATCACCAAGGAGGACGCCGCCGACCAGATAACACAGTTCAAGTATCTGAATGCCGACGAGGAAATAGACTACCTCGACAAGGAGTTCGCAGCAACTCTCAAGAGCACCGCCGATTTCCTTGTGGAGCAGAAGTCCATAACCTCCGCTCCGGAGCTTTCGGAGTTCGAGAAGAGAGTAACATCTGAATTCGTCAAGAAGGCGGCTTCTAAATAAGCAGCAGCCGACAGAAAAACGGTATCTCTCCCCGCAGGGGGAGAATACCTTTTTCCGTTCTGTTCCCTGCCTTGGGATAGGCTGAAAATGATTTCAAACAAGGAGAGCATTATGAGCGACGATTGGAAGGAAAAGCTCTATGAGCCCGAGGGCGAGCTTATCAAGGTGGACAGCGTCGGCTATGAGGAAAGGACCGAGCTGATCGAGATAGACAGCGTCGATCTGGACTATGCCGGAAAGACGGGCTCTATCAAGGCGCTGGAAAATATCCATTTCAATATTTTCCCCGGAGAGTTCGTCTGCGTGCTGGGACCTTCGGGCTGCGGCAAGAGCACTCTGCTGAAAATAATAGCGGGCTTTATAAAGCCAACCTCCGGCGCCGTAAGGCTCGACGGAAAAGAGATAGAGGGCACCGACTGGCACCGCGGAGTAGTGTTTCAGAACCCGCCGCTGTACGAATGGTATTCGGTGCGCTCAAACATATCCTTCGGGCCGAAGATGCGCGGATTACCCAAAAGCGAATACGAGCCGCTGGTGGATGAGTATATCGCAAAGGTGGGGCTGACGGAGTTTGCCGATAAGAAGATATATGAGCTTTCGGGCGGTATGAAGCAGAGAGTATCCATTGCCAGAGCCCTGATAAACGACCCGGAGATACTTCTGATGGACGAACCCTTCGGAGCTCTTGACGCCCTGACAAGGGAGAGCGTGCAGGACCTGACCCGAAAGATTTGGTGGGACACCGGCAAGACCATATTCTTCATCACTCACGATGTGGAGGAGGCTCTGCTGCTGGCGTCCAGGGTCATAGTTTTAAGCAGACACCCCGGAAAGGTCATCGACGATATCCGCGTTAATTTCTCGAGGCAGATAATCGAGGACGGCGCCGACGACATAAAGTTCACGCCGGAGTTCTACAAGTACCGCGAGAGGCTTTTAAAGCTCATCAATGGTCAGAGAACGGAGCAGGACAAATGAGGGGCGCTCAGGACTTCGGGTGCATAAGCGTAAGCTTCGGCAAAGCAGACGAGGCCATCAGAGGCAGGCTTGCCTTTTCAAAGGAGAGAACAGGGAAGCTGCTTTCTGCTCTTCCCGGGGGGCTTTCACAGGCTGTGCTGCTGTGTACCTGTCTGCGCACAGAGCTTTACTTCTGCGGAGATATCGAAGCGGCGGCAGAGCTGCTG